>JAGLOH010000481.1 GCA_023139025.1 Candidatus Heimdallarchaeota archaeon
GATAAAGCTTGTGCATTTAGAATAACAATAGGTGCCCCAAATAAAACATTTCAAGAAATATTTGATTCAATTTTCCCCAGTAGTATATTCAAGAAAATGTGGCTAGTAATGTTAGGAATGTTCAAGCCAAAGTACATGTTTTTCTAAAAGATTGTTATTTCTTTCTAGCAGCTTTTTTATTTATTCTATAGTATGGAGATCTTATAATTAGAAATAACTGTGCTAAAGGACTAATCAAACTAATGAAAAATCTACGAAGTTTTATTCTTCTTTCAAATTCTTTAGCAAAGTCTTCTAGTGTATAACGTTGATATTGGAGTAATTCTTGAGAATCTTCTGTATAAAGCCAATCTGTGTGGAACCAATCGTTATCACTTGTAGGTTCTCTGAAACATTCTCTAGGAATTGGACCAACGCCAAAAGCTTTCAAAAGTCGAGTAATATAATCGCCTCCAGTCATCTGACATTTTTCTCCCCCAGCTAGATTCATGATTTTATGTTTTGCAAAGTTATCTATAGCATTCACACAAGCTAAACCAACATCCCAACTATGAATAGATTCTATTCGTTGATCAAATGGAACGTCAAACATAAGAGATGGAATTTTCAGAGGCATTCTTAATGAGGGAACTGCAGTCAATCTTAAAATAAACCAATCTAAAGAACTAGCCTGAAGAATCTTCTCCATTTCCCACTTCTGAAATGCATATAGATCATGTTCAAGAGGTTTGAGTTCATCAGTAACATATCTTGGAGGAGGCAAAGCCATTTTAGAGCCATAAATTGCTAAAGAGCTTGTAAAAATTACCTTGGGTTTTTTTTCTAATTTCTCTAAAGCATCAACAAGATTCTGCATACCACCCTCATTTACTTCTTTTGCATAATCCAGATTTTCGTCTGCTTCTGGTGGGATAATTGCACAGAGATGAATGACATAATCAACATTTTGTACTATTTTCTCCACATCTTCCTTATTTCGAATATCTCCCCATATAGTCTCAAAATTTCCTTGTCTAGATAATATTTTTTGAACTTTAGTTGTTTTTCTATTTTTTTTATCAAAACATCTAACATCATATCCTCGGCGTAATAGTTCGCTAAGTGTACTTTCTCCTACATTGCCAAATGGACCAGTCAATAGAATCTTCATTATGTGTCCTCTGTAGGTTTCAGAGACTAATCTACTGGTATATAATATTTGCCTTGAAATGATTATAATAAAACCAAAATTGAATTTACGAGATTTGATAAATAAGAAATTAGAAGATATACTTTACCTTCCATTTTACCTTGGGAAACATATAGTTGAAAGATATGAAAACAATTACAAAAACAATTGCTTCAGCTGTAAATATCGCCCAATAACCAACATAGGCTGTAAATAGAAATATAGCCATTAAACAGGCTGCAAACACAAAACCCAGTACGTATTTATAACCTTTATATTTCACTCTTATCTCGTCGACTGCAAACTTGTTTTTAAGCTTTCCAAATAGAAGTATCTTAAATAAAAGTGAAGATACACCAATCAGAGGAAATACAGGAAGGAATGCTAAAGTTAGATACAATGAAGGGTAGAAAATTGGTAATTGGATAAGAAAGAGAATGGATACAAGAATAGCAATTATGATTATACTGAAGAAATAAGGTAATTTAGCTTTCATTTGTTCT
>JAGLOH010000482.1 GCA_023139025.1 Candidatus Heimdallarchaeota archaeon
TCTTGATTTTACTTTACTTACAAAAGAACTGATAAAACTAAAACCAAGTCCAGCAAAGATGGGTGTAAGCTTCACTATTGGAGGATTTTTCATCGTATTCATGATTTTCGTTCAAATTCTTCCAAATATCTGGGGACATCTTGCACCTATTAGTACAGGATTTAGAGATATGTATTGGCTAGCATTCTTCATACCAGGATTGATTATTTCATTAAGTATGCTTCTTGTAAAGAAAACCACTTTGACATTTGAGAAGATATCTAAGAAGTTCAGTACAAAAATCATTCTATCATCTGTTTTTGGATTAATCTTTATAGGAACTATTATTGGTGGAGCAGTAACTGCACCAAATCCTAACTATTCTGCAAGTGGTAAAACTTCCTTAGTAATTATGACCTATAATATTCTACAAGGAATTAACATTACAAGTGATTGGAATTTTGATGGTCAACTAGAGATTATTAAAGCAGTTGATCCAGATATCCTTGGACTCCAAGAATGTGATCCAACTAGAATTTCAGGTGGAAATCTTGATGTCGTTAGATACTTTGCTTCTGCACTGAACATGTATTCTTATTATGGTCCTAAAACTGTAACTAACACATTTGGATGCGCAATCTTATCGAAGTACCCTATCACGAATGCCTATTCCTTCTTTGCTTATAGTGATGTAGAGCAAATTGGTTCAGCACAAGCACAAATAACTGTTGGAACAACAGTTTTCAATGTAGCAGTTCATCATCCTGCAGGATTAACAGATCAGGTAATGATAGATCAGAACTTACAAATGTTGGAACAGGTAAATGGTCTAACAAATGTCATCTATATGGGAGATTTCAATTACTATCCTTACTCACAAAATTATAATGATACACTGAGTGCAGGTTTAATCGATTCCTATGCGCAATTCTATGGAGTACCTGCAATAAATCTATCTGAAACGGTGGGGTCTTTAGATCGAGACAATGATTGGTATAGTGCGATTGATCATATATTCCTAAGTAGCGGTACAGTTGTTTCCGATGCTCAATATATAGTAAAGGGGCATTCAGATCATCCAGCTTATTGGTGTGAAATAGTTATCTAACAATTTCCTTTTTCTTTCTTTTTTTGCTATATCAGCTGTTTTGAAATCATTAAGAATAGACTCTTACTTGAACAAAAGATTTAGATGCGCTTGATCATACCGACGATTACATACAAGTAGAATTAGATTATCTTAATGATGCACTCAATTTTCTCCAAAAGAAATGGACGATGGATTTGATATATATCATCAGAATTAAAGGAAAACCATTTTTCAATGATATTCGTAGAGCTTTACCAGATATCAATTCACGCACGCTATCGACACGTTTGAAAGAGTTTGAAGAAAATCATATTGTAACTCGAACAGTAAGTGATACACAACCCATTCGAGTTAGCTATGAATTGACAGAATTAGGAAAAGGTGTGTATGAGTTATTAGTTCCACTACTCATCTTTTTTGCTCGTGAAAAATATGTTCTAAGTCAAAAAGAGAAATAAATTCTCATATTTATAACAAGAAGATATTTATGCAAAAAAGTGTACTCATTTATCTGGTAGAGAGATGAAAAAAAAGCATTTAATGTTATTACTTCTAATTATTATGCTGAATCCAATAGTAGCAGAAGCTAATAATTCGTATTG
>JAGLOH010000483.1 GCA_023139025.1 Candidatus Heimdallarchaeota archaeon
GTGATTTAGGTGAAATTCAGAGATCTGCCTGGGATTCAGACTTAGCAGGAGCTTTTTTCCTTGGTGGAGGAGTTCCTAAAAACTATATCTTCCAGTCAAGGCTAATGTCTCCGAAAACCTTTGATTATGCTATTCAAATTACTATGGATAGAGTTGAAACAGGGGGACTCTCTGGGGCTTCTTTATCAGAAGCTATTTCTTGGGGAAAAGTAGATCAGAAAAGTCGTATGACTACCGTTGTTTCTGATGTCACTATTGCTTTACCACTTATTTATTCAGCTACTTTAGCTCGAATAAAAAAATCTGACTAGCACTAGGGCAAAATTATTATTTGAACGATATTTATTTATTAATAGATGTGTGGGAATAGTGTTCATACCTTCGTCTCTACAGAGGACTTACTTAGTCTTATGACTAACTCTAATTACAAAATATTAGATTTGCGTGATTACTCTAAATTTCAGAAGGGTCATATTACTGGTTCGATACATATTGATGACAGTATTTTTGTTGAACAAGATGAAGACGGGGTTAATGTTATTCCTGACTGTAAAAAAATTGCAAACTATCTTAAACAAAAGGGAATTAATAATGAAGACATACTTGTTTTAGTTGATGATGTTTTTAATCTTAATTGTTCGATAGCTGCTTGGACTCTCCATTATTTCTGTTTCAGAAACGTTATTCTCTTAGATGGTGCTTTTTCTAAATGGGAAAGGGAAAATAATGAATTATCTACAGAAGAAATACAATTAGAGCCAGGGGACCTTACTCTTAACCAACAAGATGACTCCATATTAATTTCGAAAGATGAGATAATATTGAACATCAAATCCGAGGATTTCATATTTGTAGATAATCGTTCTGAATATGCTATTCTTTTAGATCAACAAGGTGGGAATATCCCAGGAGCTGTTCATTTCTGGTATCTAGATCTTTTCGAAGAATATCCTGATTATTTCATTATTAAGAAAAATGAAGACTTAATTGAAGAAATGAAAGTAAGGGAAATAAAGAAGGATAAAACAATAATTGTATATTGTGAGTCAGCTCCCCAGTCAGCTCTAGTCTATCTAGCTCTAAAAGAAATGGGTTATCCTGATGTCAGGTTGTATTTAGCAGGATATGATGAGTGGAGATTAAAGTGCGGTTATTTGTGAAAAATATCCTTAATAACGCTTTTAAAACCTAATTTTTTAAAATCAAAATCATACATTTTAGATATTTCCAAGTTCAATTTGTCTTCAATTCCTTTCACTTCGTCATCTTCACTCTCATTAGATTTCTCGACTATCTTCAATAATTCCTTAACTAAGGGAGTTATCACATCTCTTATTTCAAACCTAGGTATAGGTATTTTCTTCAAAGGATTTGAAAAAAATTCCAGCATTCTACCTTTCCTTTTACCTGCTAAAGAATACCAGAAGTTGATGAAATCACTATTTAGAATCCCTAGAATTGAATATATGTCTGTACTTTCTACAGGAATAATTGCATAAATATCTGTAGCAGCAAATGACCCAGTCTCATCAAGAGCAAATTTTGTTGTTAGACATCTATAGGGACATAGAATTCTCTTTTCCTTAGACAGAAACAAGTCTAAATTCCTATATACGCTATAATCAAACCATCTAATTTTTCCTGATTTCATTAATTTCTGCCTATCTGG
>JAGLOH010000484.1 GCA_023139025.1 Candidatus Heimdallarchaeota archaeon
CGATCGGATTAGCAAACAGAGATAATGAAAAGCTACTCAATTCTTTACAAACTCTCAGAGATGGTGGTAATAGCTTATTGGTTGTAGAGCATGATGAAGATACCATGAGAACAGCTGATTTACTATTAGATTTAGGTCCTTATGCAGGTGATGCAGGTGGACATTTTCTATTCTTGAAAGAACCAGAGAATCTTACAGAAGAAGATGGAAAAAAATCAGTCACAGCTAGGTATCTACTTGGTTTAGATAAAATAGAAATTCCCAAAATCAGAAGAGAAAGTGAAACATTCATTACATTAAAAGGTGCTTCCCATAACAATCTAAAAAATATCACTGTCAATATCCCTATTGGAACTTTTACAGCTGTTACAGGTGTTTCAGGAAGTGGTAAATCTTCGTTAGTTGCAGACACATTGTATCCCATATTGGTTAACAAATTGCACAATGGTACTCATAAGGAAGGTAAGTATGAATCGATTGAAGGGACAGAAAATATAGACAAAGTAGTTGTCATAGATCAATCACCCATTGGAAGAACTACAAGATCAAATCCAGCTACATATACTAAAGTAATGGACCCCATAAGAGATTTATTTGCGTCTCTACCTACAGCAAAAATTAGAGGATACAATAAAACAAGATTTAGCTTCAACACTAAAATCGGAAGATGCGAAGCATGCAATGGACATGGTTATAACACCATAGAAATGACTCTTCTGCCTAATGTAGATGTTGAATGTGAAATTTGTAAAGGTAAAAGATATGATGATGAAACGTTAAAAATCAAGTACTCTGGTCATTCCATTGCTGATATTTTAAACATGACCGTCAGTAAATCCATTAAGGTATTTGAGAACATTCCTAAAATTAGCAGAATTCTTCAAACTCTAGTTGATGTTGGACTTGAATATATTCAACTAGGACAACCAAGTACAACAATCTCAGGAGGCGAAGGACAAAGAATTAAACTTAGTCGTGAATTGTCCAAAACAGCAACGGGACAAACACTTTACATACTTGATGAATCTACAACAGGGCTTAGTTTTGAGGATATTAAGAAGTTGCTAGCTGTGCTTCAAAGGTTAGTCTCAAATGGTAACACTTGCTTGATGATCGAACATAATCTCGATGTAATAAAATCGACTGATTATGTATTAGATTTGGGTCCTGAAGGAGGGATGGAAAATGGGGGATATGTAGTTGATTTTGGAACACCAGAAGAATTAGCTGAAAATGAACTCTCTTACACAGGTTTAGCACTTCGCAAAGTGTTATTTAATGAGGTACGAGCTATAGATAAAGGTAAGAAAAGCATCCATGAAGAAGATTTGGATCCAGCTAATTTTCTATATGTCAGAGGAGCTTCGAAGAATAATCTGAAGAACATCAATTTAGATATTCCTAAGGAAAAATTAGTGGTTATTACAGGCCCCAGCGGTTCTGGTAAAAGTTCTCTAGCTATTGATACTCTCTTTGCGGAAGGTCAAAGGAGATTTGTTGAATCCCTCAGTAGTTATGCAAGACAGTTTCTCTCAAAAGCTGAAAGAGCAGATGTTGATGATATAATAGGATTAACTCCTTCCATTGCAATAGACCAGCATTCCATATCAAAAAATCCTCGTTCTACAGTTGCAACAACAACTGAAATTTATGATTACTTAAGA
>JAGLOH010000485.1 GCA_023139025.1 Candidatus Heimdallarchaeota archaeon
TTTATATATTCCACTAAAATTCACAGGTTATACTCCCTCAGATGGAAGAATTGAAATCATAAATAATGTTCAGTTTTGGGATCAATTGAATACAATAAGATCTATTACTAATTGGGTAATAGCTTTTGTGTTTGTCGCTCTAGTTATGGTTCCTGTTATCAGATTCAGATTCCGAAAAATAATGACATAAATCTATATTTCCTTTTTTTCTCATTTCGTGTGTGCAAGCCTTTGCACAGCGTTTTACGAAAGGTTTATATACTGTGCAAAATATATACACATGTGGAAAAAAATTACACACCGCCTAAAAAGTGATAACAATGAAAAGGGAAAAACTACCAAAAGGATCAATCGAAGTGATTGACTTATTAGGGGACAAGGGAGCATTAACACAAAAAGAGATAATTGACAGTTTGAAGGAAACCAAACCACGAGCAATTAGATATACCGTTAGACAGTTACTAGTAAGAACTGTACTTGTAAACCGTGCTAATTTCGAGGATATGAGATCTTCATTAATAGGGCTAAACCCAGAAATGGACAACAATTTGAAGGATTTAATAACTCTAAGTAAGGAAAGAGTTATTGCTTTAGCTTAGTACATGAAAAATAAGATTATCATCAAAATCTTTTTTATCTCTTAATTTTCAGTTTTTATGGAAAAGAGATGACAATAAAAATCATAGCTAATATTTCTGGATTCTTTGTATTCGATAATCAAAATAATTTGATTGAGTTTACAGCTTATGAAAAGAACCCTGAAAAAATTGCTGAAAAGATCCATAACTTATCTAAATATACTATTTCTGAAGAATTGGAAGATATTTTTTCTGACTTAAAGGAAAAAACTATTGAAACTAATTCATCTGACGTTCAGAATTTCTCTAGAAGTAAGGGAATAAAGAGTGAACTCATTATTAAATCTGAAAATTATCAAGCTGTAATCTCAAAGATTCCAGAAATCCTCATTCAAAAGAATTATATCAAAGACGAAGCAGAATATAATGTACTATTGAAAGATGTCAGTATAAATCTTTCAAAGAAAAGTGTTGCTTATAGTTCTCAAAGAATTGATAAAAACGTAGTACATGCAATTTTATCAATGGATGACATAGATAAAACCACTAATCTTTTCTCATCTCGAATAAGAGAATGGTATGGGGTTCATTTCCCAGAAATTTTGAAAGAAGTACAAAATCATGTAACTCTTTGTAAAATCATCACTGAAATTGGAACAAGACAAAAATTTACAGAAGATGATCTCAAAGATTATGGGTTCTCTATAGAGAGGAGCAAAAAACTTGTTCAATTAGCATCAAAATCCATGGGAGCATCTTATGAGGATAAAGATTTGCGTCCGCTACAAAATATGGCGCAAAAAACTCTCGATTTATATGAAGAACGAGAGAATTTGGAAAGTTGGATAGAAAGAGAGATGGGAAGAATTGCTCCAAATATGAAAGCAGTAGTAGGATCTTCTATTGCTGCTAGGTTAATTGCTTTAGCTGGAGGATTGAGAGAAATAGCTATGAAACCAGCAAGTACAGTTCAGTTATTAGGTGCTGAAAAAGCTCTTTTCAGAGCATTAAAAACTGGAGCTAAACCACCAAAACATGGTATTATCTACCAAATACCTGTGCTTCATGGTTG
>JAGLOH010000486.1 GCA_023139025.1 Candidatus Heimdallarchaeota archaeon
TTTATTGACAATCAAGAAATCTATGTTATACCAGCTCTAAATCTCGATTCATTAGATCTTGTTGTAAATGAAGGCAATCACTGGTTAAGAAAGAATCTCCGTCCATGGGACGACGACAATGATGGTTTTTTTGAAGAAGATCGAGCTGAAGATGTAAGCGGAGATGGTATAGTCTCTTCTTTCGATGTTTTTGATAACACTAATCCTTTAGCACCTATTTATCTCTACACCTATTATGAAGGCATAGATAATGATCTAGATGGTCTAGTAAATGAGGATGATGTTGGTTATACAGATCTCAATCGTAATTATGATTCTTTTTGGAGAGAAGGAAGTGGATGGAGTCCTGACACTACATCTCAAATATTTCCTGGACCTGAACCTTTCTCCGAACCTGAGACAAGAGCATTTCGTGACTTTGCTTTGAACCATAGTTTTGGAATGGCATACTCTTTGCATTCAGGAATAAATGCTACATTTTTCGTAGATGACCAATACGGTTGGGCAGAACCTGCTTTATACTGGAACATGGTTGAAGATTACATCAATATTCTTCCTCCTTCGTATACAGAAATTTATACGACTTATGGGCAAGAGAAGCATCCTCTAGCATCAGCTGTTTTGGCTGGAGGTTGTGATACATGGCTTTATTTTGAGAGGAATTGTTTAGCTCCGATTACTTTTGAACTTTACAGAAATTATTCCTCTATCGCTCCTGGATCAGAAACTGTTCTAGTCGAAAACTCTACTCATCTGATTCTTGAATGGAAATCAATCTATGATTACTTCAATCCATATCCTCAATACATTGATGCTCTTTGGTCGGATGTTCGTCCTGGTTTTGATTACTTACTTGACAATACTCCCCGATTATCTATTGTTTCTGAAGTTCTTTCTGGTGGTTACAAATTAGGTGACGAAGTAGAGCTTTCCTTTAATGTAACTAACTTAAGTCCTAGAATTAAAACTATGGATTCTATTGACCTCTATAATTTTGATGGCTCTTTACTAGGTAGTTCCTCTAGTGTTGATGCTAATAGTAATGAACTTTTTAACCTCACCCTTGCTTTACCCTATGAATTAGGGCCGGTAGTTTATCATATAAAATTAGGTAACAATTATACAGGTTATTACCATTTTATTCTAGAAAGAAGTTCAGCTGCTGGATTAAGTATAGGTCCAACAATTCTGGGAGTTTTTATCTTAGGAACTCTAATTGTAATTTTCAATCGAAGGAATAAGAAATAAATTTATTCTTTCCTTCTTTTTATTTACTCTATTTTAGTTATGTCCTCTAAACCATATGCTTGCCCCATAACTTCTGCAACTCTTGAGATAAATCTAGCAATAGGAGCACCATCTACAAGATTATGGTCTACGAGAAATGTTACACAAAGAATATCTCTGGTTTGTAATTTTCCATCTTTTTCCCACCCTATTCTCTTCATCCCGCCAAGAGCTACATTGCAGGTTCTGTCCGGAAAAGGAATTGCCCATCCATGGATATTTTTGGCAAACATTCCTAAAGAAGTTAGACCTACTGTTCCTATCAGTTTTTGAACATAGAAGGGATTTTTGAGTAGTAATTTCATAAAAAACTGTCTAATCTTTCTGGGTATTAGTACAATTAGACCCGAAAAGTTTGC
>JAGLOH010000487.1 GCA_023139025.1 Candidatus Heimdallarchaeota archaeon
GGGGAACTACCTTTTTGGATGATAAATATTCTCATGTTTATTTCTTCGATTTAGAAACTAAAACCTCGACAAGAGTTACTAAAGGAGAATTCAATTATTTCTCTCCAATACTGAGTGAAGATAATAAAACCATTTATGCAATAAAACACAATGTAGAAGGTTTCATGAATGATACCTATGAATTTGTTATTGTAGAAATTAATATAGAGTCAAAAGAAGAGAAAGTTATCAGAACAATGTATGGATTTGATTCAGCTCTTGGTATCTCACCTGATGGGAAATGGTTAGTTTTTAGCGGTAATAACTCTCCGGAAATTGTTTCTACACAAAATAATGAACTATATTTATTAAATCCTAAAACAGGAGAAGAGAAATGGGTCTCAGAGAAAATAGACAATCATGCAGCATTACCTGTTTTTGATAATGAAACATCCTACCTTTATTTCTTAGTTGATAATTGGGAACGTATTGCAGTGCATCGTTTCAATATAGACAGAGAAACTGTTGAAGAAATCTATTCGGGAGATTCAGTGATCAATTCTTTTGATGTTGATAGTGATCAAGGATTGATTCTCATTAACGCTTCACAGAAAGAAGATTTCTCTGTTTTAATGCTCTATGACTTTGTTTACAAAGAATTAAAAACTTTATTGAAAACAAATGAAAAACTACTTGATGGAAGGAAACTTGCAGAAACAGAAGAAATAAAATATTCTGGTTTTGAAGGAAAAGAAATCCAAGGATGGATTGTAAAACCACCTAACTTCGATGAAAACAAAAAATATCCAACAATTGTTGAAATCCATGGTGGTCCACATGCAACATGGAGTCCTTTTGGAAGGTCTATGTGGTTTGAATTTCAGTATTTTGCTTCCCAAGGATATGTGGTTTTTTACTGCAATCCACGAGGATCAAGTGGGAGAGGATATGATTTCCGCAACATCTTCCAACAATGGGGTACAGAACCAGCTAATGACATACTAACTGGTCTTGATAAAGTAGCTGAAAAGGGATATGTTGATAAAGATAATTTATTCATTACTGGAGGGTCTTATGGTGGTTATATGACTGCTTGGATTATAGGTCATGACCAGAGATTCAAAGCAGCTGTTCCCCAACGAGGTGTATACAATCTAGTTAGTTTCTGGAGTACAACAGATGTCACTAAACTCATTAAGGATGAAATAGGATCCTTCCCATGGGAAGATCTAGACAAAAACTGGGAATTTTCACCAATAGCTTATGTTAACAAAACCAAAACCCCAACAAGAATTATTCATTCTGAAAAAGATTTTAGGGTTTCCATCTCTCAAGCTGAAGAATATTTTGCTTCTCTCCTTAAACTAGGTACTACTGCAGAACTCATAAGATATCCCGAAGAAGGTCATGAACTCAGTCGTTCTGGTAAACCTCTTCATATGAAAGATAGAAACAAAAAAATAATTGAATGGTTTGAAAAATATCTGAATTTTTAATCGATCCTATAGGGTGTGTCTAACCTTGCTCTTTCAGCCGACAGCTAAATGCTGCGCCTGAAGAGCCCGTTATCAGGATATTGAGAGTAGTTTTTCTTATTTGTAATTAGGGATGCTCGACTTCTTGCCTAAACTGATACCCAGCTCCAGACCAATTTCATTGTTGATTTC
>JAGLOH010000488.1 GCA_023139025.1 Candidatus Heimdallarchaeota archaeon
ATAGGTTTTGGTGCAATTGTTGGTCTAATCTATAATAGTTCTGATCCTTCAATAATATTGAACCAAGTTCCACCTTCAAATCCCGATACACAAATAGCCGTTAGGATTTTACCAAATATAGGCGATATCGTAGTTGCAATAGCCAGTGGTTTAGCTGCGGGAGTTTTCATTGTCAGGGGAGAAAATACTGCTATTATTGGTGTTGCTGTTGCAGCTTCTTTATGCCCTCCAGCTGCAAATGTAGGTGTTTTACTTGCAAGTGGTGCAACAATAAGAATGGCTTCAGGATCATTGTTATTACTTGTTTTGAACATTATCTCAATATATGCATCCTGTGCGTTAATATTCTGGACATCACAATCCTTTGTCAGGGGAGGAACTGTTTCAACAAGACAATATAGAAAAATTAGCAAATTATACATTATACAAATAGCTATGACATCTCTTATACTGGCTGGTATTGTCATTCTAATCGTATTGAACAATGTTTATGGATTTCTAGAAGTTCTTCTCTTCGGGTAAGAATTAGCTTACCTGAAATGTTCAATCATAGATTTCATTACCATCTTTACTGCATATTGAGATTCTTCGTTTAAATCTGAGAAACCCTTACCACAATCAGGACAGGCTTCATATCCCTCAGGATCACTCTTATCAAATTTAAAACCACAGTGGAAGCAGTAAACATCATTAGGAAGTTTGCTCATTTGAATCAATACCAAATATAGATTGGGTGCAAATAAACTTTTGTGAAAAATTTTGTGCTTAATTTATGGAAAAAATATACTAAACTTGTAGCGCTGTATTTTAGAACTAATAAATCGTGAAAAGGTGACCCAGTGAATTTATCAGTCCACTCCTCAATGGACTAAAGATTTATTACTCTTTATACATCAAATAACATACTATGACTTCAGTAGAAAAATTGTGCGAAAAACATACTGTTGAAAATGCTTTAGAACACGGGAAGGCGGATTTAGGTCCTGTAATGGGTAGAGTCTTTAAAGCCGATCCTGAATTGAGAAAGGATGCAGACAGCATTAGAGAAATATTAGAAAAAAAAATTGATTATATTAATTCATTAAAGCCTGAAGAAATACAACAACTCGCACAAGAAAAGTATCCAGAACTTCTTCATAAAAAGGAAGAAATAGTTCAGGAAGAAGCTGATTTCATACGAGAGATCATTGATGAACATAACCGAACTGGAAGATTTGGAGGAAAGGTTCATACTCGGTTCCCTCCAGAACCCAATGGATGGCTTCATGTTGGTCATGCATATTCCATTAATCGAAACTATAACTTTGCAGTAGAATATGGCGGTAAATTCAACCTTAGATTTGATGATACAAACCCACTCACAGAGGAGGTAGAGTTTGTTGATTCTATAATCAATGATGTTTTATGGTTAGGAGTAGATTATGAAGATAGGCTCTTCTTTGCTTCTGATTACTTTGACCAACTCTACGAGTACGCAGTTCAATTAGTAAGGAAAGGATTAGCATATGTAGATGATTCTAGTGTTGAAGAAATACGTGAAATGAGAGGAACCATCACTGAACTAGGTATAGAAAGTCAATACCGAAATAGATCAATTGAAGAGAATTTGGATCTTTTTGAGAGAATGAAAAATGGTGA
>JAGLOH010000489.1 GCA_023139025.1 Candidatus Heimdallarchaeota archaeon
AAAAGTCATTTGAGGTATATTAAGATAATAAGCGTCTATGTAAAATAAATTGAACGGCATGAAAATAAACGCAAATGTACCAATTAACCCAAGCACATGTTTGTAGATTTTTCTATCTCTCATAAATTTGAAGTTTATAATAATAAAATATACCATTACAGCTGATAATGCATCAAAATTGATTGCTGTCCATTTGACTGATTCTTCAATAAGGATATTATTTGGCATTCCTGGATTGAATAACTGAACAAGAAGCGATGTAAAATACAGACCATAGATAAATACAGGTCCATACACATAGAAATCAAGCTCATTAGTATACCGTTTATATGGGTTCCATCCACTGCGAAAAGCATCTAGATAAGATTCATAGTAATAATCAGCATCAACATATATTTCAAAATACCAAGTTGATCTTCCATTGATTGGTTCGACTAATGTGTAATTAAAATTTAATCCAACATTGCTGTATATCCAATCAGATATGTTGATTTTAATTAGAATGGCTGTAACTAAGATAACAATTGAGAAAACTGATATTATGAAAAATTCTTTTTTAAGTTTGCTTCTAAGATATTCTAACTTAGATGCTGCTCCTTTCTCTTTCTCTCTTAATTCAGCCATGAATTTCATTCTAAAAGACTGATGAACCATTTTAAACTTATTGAAGATTAGACAAACAATAATGGCAATTTTTCAGACTTCAACTCTTGAGAAAAACTCTGCAACATTTTGAAAGAAGTTAAATTTTATAAACTCATTTAGTGATTTTGTACAAGTATGACATCTAAGGATTCTAACCAAGATGTTTCTAAAACTTCCAGAACAGAGGATTTTCAATGGATTCTTGACCTGCTCCCTTTTGGTATTTCTGTGCAAACAATAGAACGAAAGATATTATTTGAGAATGAAACAGTTCAAGAGTTATTGGGTTCCTACGTTCAAAGGTCTTGTTTTAGTAGATGGCACTACCTAGAGGGTAAAGGGGATGAACCTTGTCCAGATTGCCCAGCAACCATAGGATTCAAAGATAATAAATCTCACAAAATTTTTCGCAAAACACAGGATAAGGAAGGAAAAGATTTGTTTCTAGAGATACAGTTCATACCAGTTTTTAATGAGAATAACGAAATTGATAAGTTTGTTGAAATTATCAATAATGTATCTTTGCTGGATAAAGCTAAAATTCTTGCATCTAAATCCATAGAAGAAATCACAAATTCAGTACAAAGTTCTATAGTAAAATTAGGTGACTTAGGTGGAGAAATTATAGCAACAGATGCTTTAGATTTTGTTAAAAGTGAAAATTTAGAAGATACCATAGTAAAATTAACTGTTTATATTTTTAGCGGAGTAATCCAAGGTTTTGAGGAACAAACTGGATTATTTGGACCATTTCCAGTTCTAGACAAGACAGATTATCTGATGGAAACGTATCTTTTCAGAATAAGAGATGATAATTCTAATGATCCTAGATTGGAAGGAATGCAACCATGTATGATTTTAATCTTCTTCCCAAGAAAACACTATTTCATTTTTAGGAAAAGAGAAGCAATTGAAGATTTCATGAATAAAAAGATTAAGGAATGGGGCAATTTACTAGCAATTAATGAGCAATCTC
>JAGLOH010000049.1 GCA_023139025.1 Candidatus Heimdallarchaeota archaeon
GCAATACTGGCCAATTCTTGTTAATGACATATTAACTACAAATGTCCGATCACAGGTTTTTCACTTTGTAGCACCAGTTAATTTCTTGAACTACATACAAGTAGCTCCTTTCGATGTGATAAGTTATCTTTTCATTAAAGTCGCCGATGGAGCTGTTATATCTGACGTTGCTGATGAAATCTCTTCCTTTAGTACTGGATTCATATTTGATGTTGAAAGAGAAGTATTCGTAAGTCCCGATAGCCCCAGATCATCAATTCTTTACTCAGCTATTAACTCAACGCTCCTAATGTCATTCACTATTAATGCAATAATTCTTGCGTTGTTCGCTTCAATTCAATTAATCGATAAATCAAAAGAAATTGCTACAATGAAAGCCATAGGTATTTCTTCTAGACAACTGATGAAGTATTATATCTCAGTGTATATCTCTTTACTCGCTTTCACAACAATTGTTGGTCTAATTGTCGGGTATATTTCCTCAACAATGCTTATGGCAGTATTAGCAATTAATAGAACAATTCCACCATATGCAATGGCATTTCCAGTTGGGCAAATAGCATTAGTATTATCGATCTTGTTTGTAACTGCTTTAGTTGGAGCAGCAATACCTACTGTAAGTTCTTCAAAACAAGAAATTGGAACTGAATTAAGACAATCTGCTTAGGTGATAAAATGACATTTATAGAAGTACGCGATTTGATAAAAATCTACCACACTAAAGAATTCAATGTAAGAGTTCCTGCTTTAAGGGGAATAGAACTTGAAATAAATCAAGGAGAATTCATCTCAATAATCGGTCCTTCAGGAAGTGGAAAAACCACTCTTCTGCTTGTTCTAGCAGGGATGACTGAACCCTCCGCTGGTCAAATTAGTGTAGGGGGTGTTCGTTTGGACCAACTAACTGAGGATTCAAGAAGCCTTTATCGACGATATAAAGTAGGAACTTTATGGCAAATCCCTAATAGAAACTTAATTTGGGAGATCAATATCTTGGAAAACGTAGAAATTCCTATGCGATTACTTGGTATTCCGCGAGAACAGCGAAAAAAAGATGCAAAAGAATTACTAAGTGAAGTTGGTTTGGCGAAGAGGCTAAAACATAAACCTAGTCAGTTATCTGGTGGAGAAGTACAAAGAGCAGGTTTGGCTTGTGCTCTCGCCCATAATCCAATACTTTTACTTGCAGATGAACCTACAGGAGAACTTGATTCCAAAACTGCAGGAGAGCTTTTGAAATACTTCAAACATTTGAATGAAACCCATGGAATTACCGCGATTATGGTTACTCATGATTTCGATGTTGCTAAATCAACAGATAAATTGATTCAAATTGTAGATGGTAGAATCTCTGGTTATTCACCTACTGAAAAACTGAAAACAATCCGTGATATGCATCATGTATATCTTGACCGTTATGGCGGGATTCAGCTACCAAGACATGTAATTGATAAATTAAGAGTTCAACAAGAGATTTTCATTGATGAAGAAGATGGTAAAGTCGTTTTACATCAAAACAATTCTAATGATGTGAAAAAAGCAAAGAAATAAAAAAAGAAAGTACAGTTATATCTTGTAGTAAGTGAAATTCAAATTTCCTTTACTTCAAATAGACTATGTCAAACAAAGCAGATGAATCCAAATTAGTGATAAGAATGACTAAAAAGAAACCACTCTCATGGATAAGGAAGGTCGAAAGAAAGCCATCACCAAGTAAACTAAAACCAGACAGATTATTTGATCTAGTTGTTATAAAAATGATGGCTGCTCTTGCAATGAGTGTAGCACTATTATTTGGCGGGGGAACTGTCTTTATTTATGCTGTTGCAGGAAACATTGCTGTTGGTTCATATGACAGTACAGTTGGGACAATATTTGGAGTTCACATAGCTTTACTGATGTTCTTTTATTCTTTTGCACTGTTTAAGTACATTGTAAGTGATTAAAATGCGGTTTCCATTTAGAAAAGACAAAGCAGACAAAAAAGAAACAGATTTTTTGAGTCTTACTCTAAAAGAAAAAATGAAACTGACTGCTCTTTTTTGCTTGAAATGGGGAGGTATAGTTATAGTAGTAGAAATCCTTGTCTGGGTACTTCTAGAAGTAACTGTTGGTGGTTTCTTTTTCGAAACCTCCGTGTTCGTAGCTATGGGGGGATACTTCTATTCAGGTGAACTTATAGCATTTAATGGTGGTGCAATCTTCGAAACAACCCTTCTTTATCTCCCTGCTGCATCTCTGATTCTTGGAGGGTGTATGGGGGGTTTAAGTAGATATAATGTACCTCCAAAAATGAGAATTATTGAACCAGATGATCAAGCAGTTACACCATCTGAGTTTCAAATCAGAATCAGATATGATGAGATCAGAATAGATCCTGAAACTATTTCTGTATATGTTAATGATAAAGCTATTCCAAGTAAAATTAACAAAGAAAAAAAAATAGTTTATATTCCTAAAGTCTTCAAAACTCCTCCAAAAAAAGCTGTATCTTTATTCATCAGTGCTATAACTCATGATGAAAAAGGAAAAGAGATTAAAGACAAAATCCGAGTGATTTGTGATCCTGAATCAGATAGAGAGGATTATCTTGATTATTGGGAATTCAAGAGAGAAGATGAAACCTTCTGGGGAAAAGAGATGATAGCTTCAAACAAACATGCCAAAAGAAATCTAACAGCCGTAAAACTGGTGATTTTAGCAGTAGTATTGATTGGAGCTAATTATCTGTTAAGCATTATAGTTAGAGCAATCTCAATGAAATTATAGATAGAATTATTGCTTGATTGTGAACATTTTTAATGATATTTGTCACATGTAACCTAAAGAGGTCACTTTTTATGAATACAAGAATGAGGAAGATAATTTATTTTAGTATTAGTTTAGCATTCATAGTTCTCTTAGGGAACACTTATGCCACTTTAGGAATTGACACTGAATTTAATTCAGAGCAGAATGAATATGCAAAGATTGCTTACGATTTATTCAAAAGTGATCCTACAAATCCCACACAAATTCTGAAATACAAATATTTGTCAGAAAATCCTCAACCTGTTTATGATTTGCCAAAACTCAGTGTTCCAATCAAAGCAGATGTTATAGATGAGGTACAAGATTTCTGGATAATTGATTCCTTTCTCTCCACCCCTTATCTCTATGTGGAGCGTCCAGCTAAATTACTAGCTATAGGCGCGAACAGTTATGTTTATGTTTTATCCAGCCTAGTTTCTTCAGAAGGACTATCTAATGCAAGAGCAAAAGCAGAAGCTTGGAGAGATGAATTTGAAACAAAGATATATCCTAATGATATTCTCTACTTTGGTGATCCTGATGGATATCTTGGAGATATCGATGGCGATTTTCATGTAACAATTCTAATATCTGATTTAGATGGTGGAGTTGCGGGATATTTTGATCCAAATAATGAATCACCAGGATTGACATCAAACACAAGAGAAATGGTTTATGTTGATTACTTTACATCTTATGGTGTTTTAGCTCATGAGTTTCAACACTTAATTCATTTTAATTATGATATTGATGAATTCTGGTGGATTGATGAAGGTTGTGCTGAACTTGCCAAATATCTCAATGGATACGATGTCATTAATAATTTGACAGTTTTTGCTCGAGATTATTTTGCCCATAATATTGATGACTCATTATTATATTGGAATTATGAGAGCTTGGGTGGAAAAGATGTTCGTATTGATTATGGAAGTGCCTATCTCTTTATTTTCTATATAGCTGAGAAATATGGGATTGATGCTGTTACCTTCTTAGTCAATGAGACAGCTGGTGGAGCACCTAGTATTGAAAATGCTCTTGCGAGTGTCGGATATTCTATTGAGTTTAATGATTTGTTCTTAAATTGGGCAACAGCATTATATGTAGACGATACATCATTTGGAGGAGGATTATATGGTTTTAATAACCTTGATATTATAATGGACTATGAATTAATTTCAACAGTTCCAACATCTGAATTTAATAAATTAAATAGGTTTTATGGGCTGTATGTTGCGAAATTGAATTCACCTCCTGATTACCTTATGTTTGAACCAACTGATCCTGCTTCAACTTATTTGGGAATGTCTTTCGCTGTTCATGATATGAATGGATGGACAGTAACCAAAAGTATTCAAAATACAGGTATTGTTGAATTCTTGAATGGTACGCTTGTAGATGAAGTATTTATAATAACTAGTTTGATGACAGCAACAACACCTATAATTTCAACTGGGAGTCAATTTGGTTTGGGATCTACAGATTATATCGATTTTACATTATTACCAGGTAGCCCTCTTACAGTGGATTCTCTTAGCTATAATTATGTAAGTGGAAATTGGAATTTTTCGTTGTATAATGTAGTTATTCTAGATGAAAATTCAACACCTATTACTGATTCAAGTGGAATAGATGTGTATGTTCAATTCCAGATTGATGGGGCCTCAACAATTTATACAATTCTTGCAATGAATTATTCGGTATCTCTTGATTGGTACATTACACTATCCTTACAATCTTTTGATGAAGCAACATATGATGTGTCAATTATCGCATCTGGATCATCACAATATGGTGAATCAGCTGTAGATCTGATTAATATTGATCACATTCTAGCTGTTGAAGAACCTTCTTTCACTTTGAACGGTGAATCAACGGGAATTTATGTAAGGGGAAATGCAAGCTACACTCAACTTGATGCGTGGAGTTCATTCTCAGAAAATGTTCTTGTAATGATTCTCTTATATGATTCACAAGGAGTAACTGTAGATGCATTTTCAATGCTTTATAATCCATCTACAAATGACTGGGAAAGTGGTTTAATCGATCTCAGTATGTACTTCGGAGACTATCATATTAAAGTAAGCTTCAGATATGCGGGTCGAACAGTTAAATCTGTAGATTCGGATACATTTGCTATTGAAGGTAATCCACTTCCAACAGCTTCATTAGATTTTTCATTCTGGATGGGATTAATCATTATCAGTATTGGTATATCAATTGTAACAATTATTAGAAAACGTAGAAGATAGAAAATCCTCTTCTAATCTCATTTTTTTCATTTATCCAACTACCATTTACTATAATTTTATATACTGATTCTCTAAACAAATACTTATGAGTCAACTAGAGTTATCTAACCTTTTTTCAGTTGATAGGGAAGGAAAACCAACAATCAAGATAGTTCTGTTTGGACCTCCGATGAGCGGTAAAACAAGCATGCTGACAGTTTTCAATGCACTCAGAAGAATGGAGAATCCAAAAACTATTGTTTCAGCATTAACAAAAATACAAGATGATTCAGGTCGTACAGTATTTTTTGATCAAGGTGTCTTTCAAACACCTCCATTTAAGGGAAATAATTTTGATAGATTGCGATACCAACTCTGGACAGTTCCCGGAGAAGAAAGACACAAAGTTCAGAGAGATATTGTCATGAAAGGTGTCGATGCAGTTATTCTATTTTTGAACTTCGAAAAAACAGCAAAGGAGCAAAATGAAGCAATTATCAAGGAAGCTAAGGAAATAGTAGGTGAGAAATTTGGATCTGTGATTCCTGTAGTTGCATATATCAACAAATCTGATTTATCTGCTGAGGAAAGACTTGATAAAAGAGATATTATCCAAAATCTACTTGATGAAGGTGCTATTCATAGTGATAAAGCCGCAAACTTAGTATTAACTGGAAGCTGCTTAAACGCAAGGAATGATTTACTTTCTATCCTAACATCTCCAAAAAGAGATGAGCACTTTGATGATAGTAGCAGATTGCGAATAGATAAGAGGCCAGATTCAGTTTGGTTGATTGTTAAACCTATTCAAAAACTCACTCAGTTAGCTGTAGAACAAAGATTGGAATACGTCCAGAACATCTGAAATTCCATTCTTTTTCTGTTTTAAATCCATTATAATAATTGGACTGATTTTAAACAATTATTAGCAAAAAAAGATAAGACAACTTCCTTACAAAAGAGATGATTGTTTAGAATTGAATTACGTTATCTACGCTAATTTTTGCTAATTCGTATGGGGTGTTGCGTGGAACTTCAACTATACGAAGTTCAAATGGACCTCTTCTGAAATATCTATTCTCAAAGCTGAAATATTCGTCCATTGTTTTTCTTAACATTCTGTTGAGAGATTCAGTGATATCTCTAGTTCCAACAGGTTTATGATTAAAGTATTTGCTCTGAACTACTCTAATTAGTTCATATTTGCTTATCTTAGTTTGATCCCTTAGACGTAATAACTCAAGCATTAAAGCTGAGTTTACTTGACCACTATAACAGTTCAATCTGTTTATGATTCTTTTATAGCGGATGGGATGTGCATCTTCAATCCTAAATCGGTCAACGCTTAAGAAAGCACCTGCACTATAAGCTATAATCAATCCCATAGCTGTATTAAATTCTCGCAAACGAATTGCTTCGTTTAAACGAACTCTTTTACCATTCTCAGTAGTAAATAGTTGAGCTGATTGTCGTAGGACACGATCAATCTGGGCCCTCACCTCTAGTTCGTCCATATCTTGCTGAAATATGCTCACAGTTATCACCTGTGTTTACGTGTGCTAGCCATAAAATAGCACATGCATTTATATACTTTTTCCAGTAGTATATATTCTTCTGATTAACTTTAAAGCGTTGAAACCTTTAAATTTATGCTTTTTACATTTTAATAATTGGAATTAAAAACTCTAGAATTGAACCTCGAGCTTTTATAGTAATTTAAGTATATTAGAATGAAATACAGTAAGTGAAAAGAGCTTGGCGATTAGCTTTGCTTGTGAACTTACAAATGGTTTAAATAATGAAATCATGAGATAAAAACTGTGGTGAAAAATATGCCTATCGCACCCATGACAAATGCTGTTGGAATTGATTTAGGAACAAGCACTATAAAACTTACTTCAGGAGACAAGAATTATAGGATTCCTTCTGTTATAGGATCACCTAATCCTGGTTGGCAAGGTATGTCTTCTGATAAAAGTTGGCTAAACAATCTTATCATAGAAGATGCAAAAGGACAAGAAGTTTACATAGGTGAACTAGCCAGGCTGCAAAGTGAGATTAGAAAACCTTTAGCTTCAGAAGGAAAGATGAAATCAATTCAAAATAGTCTTCTGGCTTTGAAAGCTATTTTGAGTCTTATTATGAAATCCAGTTATGAACAATTTGTAGTTGCTACAGGTGTTCCCATTGCAACTGGTGTTAATGAGAGTAAGGAACTAAGTAGAGGTCTCAAAGGAACTCACGAAATTAAGGTTCGAAATGATGCTACTGGTGAATCAAAGCAGATGAAAATTTTAATTGAGCAAGTATTCATTGCACCAGAACCTTACGGAACTTACTGGCACACATTAAAAACAAGCGGTGTTCAAACTGCAGTAGATTCAATAATTGTAGATGTTGGTCATGGAACTACTGACATTCTATGTATGTATAAAGGTAACATGATGAGAGCTGCATCAGGTTCTTTAGAAGAAGCTGTTGACAGTTTAACAAGCGCTCTATCTAGAGCAATTCAAGAAAAAGCAGGAAAAATCATACGACCATTTGACTTAATGACAGCTATAGAACAAGGTAAGAAAAATATTCTAGTTGGCGGAAAAGCTCTAGATATTAGCTCAGCAATGGATCAAGCAGTTACTTCTATTGCAGACGTGATTGTTGATGAAAGCAATCGACTGCTCAACAATCTTCCACCTGATGCGTGGATTGAGAAAGTTATTGTTTGTGGTGGAGGAGCATATATCTTTGGTGATTACCTAAAACAAGCCTTCTTTGAAGCTAACATAGTTAAGAACACCAATGAAGTATTGCAACCAAACGATGCAGTGATGTCAAATGCTTTAGGTTTTGAGCAAATCGCTCTAACAAAATTAAAGAAATAATAAGCATCAAGCTTATTTTTTACTTTTCATTTCTTCCGTATCTACTTTAGGTCCTAATTCTAATTTTTCATCAAGTTTCATAGCATAACCTGGACCCACAATGAGATAAATTATCATTAGAACTGCAATTCCATATGCAGAATAAACCATCCAATTGAAAGGAAGTACAGCAAAAAGAACAACAAAAATTGTAGTAGATATTATCCAAAACATTTCAAATTTTGTAGGTACTCCCTTAAAGGAAGGAAATGGAATTTTTGATAACATGAATCCTGAAATTATTACTGTTGATAACATAATTACCCAATGCTCTACATCTGGAAAGATAACTAAACAAGCAACAACCATCCCTGCAAATGGACTAGGCAATCCATTAAAATAAGGTGTATAAAGAGGATCACGTTTAACGAAGCGGTAAAGTCTAAACCAAACTGCGCCTAGATAAACTAATCCAGTAAAAATACCTGCAACAATATTCCAAGAAGCAACTGTATAACCTAAGTATATTGCGGGAAAGATACCAAAAGCAAAAGAATCCACAATTGTATCAATATCAACCGCCAATTTCTTACTGTCGCTTATTCTTGCTAATTTTCCATCTGCAAAATCAAAAATAGAACATAATGCTATTATTTTAGCAAACCAAAAGTTGAAATCTGTTGGATTAATAAAAGTGAAAACAATTCCAATAATTGCTAGAATCAGGCTTGAAAAAGTAAGGAAATTTGCCAAAATCCAAGCTGTCTTTTTTATCCAGTTTTTTTGTAAAAATGTTACATCTTTCCATTCCATTTAATCACATTCAGCTAACACTGTCTTCCCAGCTCTTACTACCTCAGATATACCTATCTTAAATTTAAACTTTTTATCACTTTTGATTTCTAAACTTGTTAGTGATCCAAACCTGATGGTTCCTATTACTTCCCCTTGTTTTACGATATCTCCGCTCTTAACATAAGCAACTGTTCTTCTTGCAAAGATACCCGAAACCTGAGTTACAATTGCACTAATGTTTCCTACTTCATCAATAATTTCAATCTTATTCCTCTGGTTTTTCATTGCATAATTTGGAAAATATGCCGGCCAATGAGACCCCTTTTTGAATGCTGTTTTCGTTACTTTTCCTTTAATTGGACTTCTTGTCATGTGAACATCAAATGGTGACATTCTAATTAAACAGTAGATTATTCCTTCTTTCTCTTCAACTTCCATTATTCTTCCATCAGCTGGAGCTAGAATTTTATTGATGTCTATACTAACGGATCTTTCAGGATTTCTAAAAGTCCAAATCAAGAAAGAGCTTGTTATTACAATTAAACCAAGTATTATAAAATGCCAAAAGAAGCTAGTTAAATACCATATTACAAATGATAAAACGAAACATAGAGCTGAAAAAGCGAGTAAAAACAAAACAATGAACTTTGTTCCTTTTGCTATAGCCATTTGAATCCTCAAACTTCCCTTGTGTAATTAATCTCGTGAGAATCTCAAAAGAACTAAAGAAAACAGTGTTAAAAATGTTTGCCAAAGGAAGAAAAAGAGGGAAAAAACTAGTTTTTCCTTTTTCTTAAGAGAGTAGTTAGAGCGGCTATAGATAACAACCCTAATATTACATAAAATGTGTTCACTGGGCTTCCTTTTGGCTTCTTTGTTGGAATAATATATGTGGCTTCAATTATATTACCCGCTGCATCTCTTGCATAGACATACAATGTGTTATCTCCTTCAATTAGAGAAGAAACTAATACAACAAAGGTTCTCACTTTTCCGGTTCCAGAAATACTGATACTTCCACCATTAAGTTCTACAGACGTTGAAATGATGTCTGTTGTCGTATCTTGAATCTTGAAATCCAATCTAGCAGTTTCTGGGACTGTATAATTTGCCCAAGTTCCACTAGTAATAACTGGTGGGCTTGAATCAAATAGAAACTCACCTATCCATTTATCATCAGCAGATTCAAGAATAAATGTGTAGATACCTTCGTCTGTATAATCAAGTCTATAGCTATATAGTCCACCACCATCATCAGTTAACGATACATATTGGAATGAAGTTCCAGTTGGATCAACAAGTCTAACACTGGCATCAATATTTGCAAGTGGATCAAGTGAGAATATGTTAAAATCTACACCTGTTTCATCTACAAGATAATCTGCTGTGATTTTTTCTCTAGCAGTTAACCAGTTGAACAAG
>JAGLOH010000490.1 GCA_023139025.1 Candidatus Heimdallarchaeota archaeon
GACTTGTGAAGAATATTATTTGTAAACTCATTTCTCATCACTTAATCAAGAATTTCAATTAAAGGCATTTTATCTTTAAATTTAACTACTTTGGGTAAGAATGTTGCACCTAATGAGCTCTTTAGACACTCAATATAGGTTGTGTAATCTGACCTCGAGAATCGTATAATAATATCTGCTGTGTTGCGTAATCTTGCTAGCATTTCTCTGCTTATAGCATTGAAGTTAATAAAAGAATAAGCAATTGCATTTTGTTCTTTAATATTGAATGATTGTAAAGCAAAATATCTTAAGAAATTGGGTTCTGTGAGTATGTTTGTATCATCTGTGAGATCTCCAAAGAGAATTACTTTTTGCTTTGATTTTTGAAATGCTTGCATTAATTCAACTGTTACTGAAATCATATCATCAGTAGTCATCAGTTGACTCATTTCTCTTGCCTCAACGGCTGTTACAGATCTATTATATTTGTCAATAAAAACAACATTACCTTCATTCAAATGGGGAGTAATATCACATTCAACTCTCTTGAACTCTTCTACAATGCGTGCAGAATACATGTGAACATTAGAATGAATAATTACACCTGTACCTCTCTCAAGATTGCAACACATAATCTGTAGGAATAAAGGAAAATAATTTGTTTCCCCATCTGTCTCAATAAGAACAACACTTCCCGCAGGAATGCCCCCTCCAAGCATTTTATCTAATTTTTCAACTCCTATCTTTTCAGCATCTATTATAGATAATGGAGGTTGTTCAGAGCGTAAAATTGTTACACCGTCTCTGTCAATAATGAATCTATTTTCGAACTTGATAGGTTTAGCAGATCTTAGTTTTGGTACAGATATTCTCTTTATCATCTGATTGTTTTTCAATTCTGTTCGAATCTTAATTACTCCATCAACAAGGTATTCTTCTACTGTTGAATATTCTTCATTCATCTGAGATTCAGAAGTTAGTACAAGAACTGCCTCCTTATCAGTGATTTCTCTAATAAAATCCATGAAGTTGCTTCTAGCTGTTTTTTCATAAACAAATTCGTCAAAAAATGCAGAAATAGAATCAAAGATTACAAGCTTTGCATTTAGTGACTTCATCTTACTTTGAGTTCTAGCAATAATCCCTGAGAGATCAAATTTATCTGTTTGAACTAAACTTGTACTTTTTGGTTTTAAAGACATTTTTTCGAAGCTTAAAAGCCCTTTGTCTATATATGATTTAAGATTCATATCAAATGAATCTCCATACATTATCAATTTTTCAGGATCAACTTCCGTAGAAATGAATAATACAGGAATATCTTTCTTTAGAGCTCCAAGTGCCATGAATAGTGAAAGAACTGTTTTGCCTGATCCAGCAGATCCCTTAATAGCATAACAAGAACCAGTTCTTAAACCACCATCAATCATATTGTCTAGCTCTTCAATCCCAGTTGAAATAATCATACTCTTCAGTAAGAAATTTAGCAAACTTCTATAAAACAATATTGAAAGTTGTAGGTGGAGGAAGTGTTTTTTATTGCGATTAACGTTTCTTCTTCTAATTAATCTCAATCTATTTATATTATTGTGAAATTTCAGAACTATAATGGCTCCTAAATATAAGGCTCA
>JAGLOH010000491.1 GCA_023139025.1 Candidatus Heimdallarchaeota archaeon
TCTTTGCTTCAATCAAGTAAGGTAAAACGTACTCCACAACTTCTTCAATTGTATAAAATCTTTCCCTACTATCTGCTCCGATAATATTCACTACAATGTGTTCGTGCATTAATGTAACGCCTAAATCCTCCTCTGAAATAGGTCCCAAAACAGTATTAATCATTTCAATATCCTTTCCAATTGCTTTTGGAAAGATGAATCTACACACTTAAAACTTTTGTGAGAAACAGCTTCATTTTAGCTGAAAAAAAACAAATAGAAGGGGTTCTAGTTTTTTTCTGAAGCTGGTTTTCCGTTCATTCCCCAATGTGTTTTGGGATAATCTTGTACTAGAACTCTAACTGATTCAGGTTTTGAACCCATTTTCACAAAAACATCAGTTATTCCTTCAATAATTTCTTTGATTTGCTCTTCTGTTCGACCTTCCCATAAGTGCACCTGTACGACTGGCATTTTATCACCATGATTTGCAGTTAGAATTAATATTTTATTCTATTTATAGTTTCGTAGTTTCATTTCTATTAAAAAAAGTCATTCTTTCTTTTTTCTTTTTAATCCAAATTCTGTCCACAATTTGTGCAAATTCTTGTTCCTTTTTGAAGGTTAACACCACAGTAGTTGCAAAATCTTGTTACCTCATTTGATTTTTGATTATACTTTGGTGTGGGAGTAAAATCTCTGCTTTCCCTCCTTTGTACTGTTTCGTGGAATTCCCTATTATGTTGATCAGTTCTAAATTCATAGGTTCTAGAAGTTTTTTGAATTCTAGCTCTGGGAAGAAGTAATAAACCAGATATAAGTAAAACTACAGTAATACAAACAATTGATATAATTACCCAGGGAATGGATTCATCAAATAATCCATATTTGTATCCAATAATTGCACCTATACCTAATAATAGAATTATACCTCCTACAATTCCTTTGATTAGGTTCATTCTTTTGTTATTATCCATTCCTAGAGTACTTTCTTTTGAGCACTTATAAGATATACCAAATCATTGATACAAAATAAAAAAAGAGTGAGCTATTAGATTTCTAACCCTCTGATGCAGGTTTTCCATCCATCCCCAACGATTCTTTGGATATTCTTGAACGAGAACTCTGACTGATTGTGGTTTAGAACCTATGCTCACAAAAACATCAGTAATTTCATTTAGAGAAAAACTAATCTTTTTTAGCTAAAATGAATAATATTGAAGCATCAGTTGTCCCATATTTCCTTAAATCTTGTTCAAGTTTCTTTGCTTCTTTTTCTAGATGTTCATATTCTGGGTAATCCCTTATCTTTTCCAATGATGACCTTAAGTCTTTTATCTCTAACTTAATCAACGTTTCATACATTGGATTATCACACAGATCTTTATCCTCACAGAATAAGCATTTAGGATATCTGGTGGAATCAAATATCTCTAGTTCTTCTATCTCTAGAATACCCAACACTTCTTTTATTTCCTCTTTTGTATAAGTTTCTCTATGATATTCTCCTAGCATTGTATCTATTTTCGCTCCAAAGTGATGAATCTTTAAAGTAGCTAGTTGTGCTTCTGTCTGATTGAGATCTGAATACATTTCTTGAATGATCAAATAACCTTGAGGTTTGACCACTCTG
>JAGLOH010000492.1 GCA_023139025.1 Candidatus Heimdallarchaeota archaeon
TGAAGATAGAAGATATATTAGAATTCGAGCTAGTTGGAGAGAATCTATACCGTATTCTATAGATATTAGAGCTAAAAAAAGCAATATTGAATGGTATTTGTTAGGAATAGAAATACCAGTAATGAGTGAAATGTACAGAATTTTCACTCAATACCCAAATATTTGGAAAAAGATTTTCAAGGATAATATTATTGTAGATCGATTCATAGATATTCATAAAGGTATTGTGTTCATCTTTATACGAGAAGAATATGTGGAGTTACTTGTTCTTAATGAAAGAGTCGCTATTGATCTTATTTCAACAGTTCTTCTTATTGAAGAAGCTGTACGTTCTCCAACTTTAGAAACTAAAGCAACTAAAGTAGAAAAACTTAGATGCTATAATTGCAGGGATTTGATTGATCCTACTGAAGAATATTGCGATAAATGTAATTCCCCAAGACCAATTTGCATAGTTTGTCATTTAGATCTACGAATTGCAGAAATGAAGGAAATTGTTACTTTACCTTGTTGTGGAGTATATGCACATAGATCTCACTTAAACAAATGGTTGAAAATAAAATCACAATGTCCGAATTGCTTAGCTGATATTTCAGATTGGTAGGAGTATATATTTTTCAATTGAATTTGCTAAATATTGGCTTGAAACAATACCTAAATGTCCATATTGCTACAAGAATATTGAGAAATGGTTTAATGAGTTTACTCGGCTTGAAGAGCTTAAAGAAATCTCAATCCAGATATGGAATAATACATAGAAAGACAAGATTTTCTTTACCTGTATTTTCATATCCATGCGGTTCATCAGGAGGAACGTATAATACATCATCTTTTTTGACTTCATGTTTTTCAAAGTGAGTGAATACTTTCCCTTCTCCGCTTAAAACATAAATCTCATGCTCTTGAGGATGACCATGTATGCCTATCTGACCCTCTGGTTTGAGTTCAAATCGTCTCATAGCAAATCTTGGTGCTCCTTCTTTTTCTCTAGAAATTAACCACCTAATTGTTGTTTCTGTAGACCCATAATCAGTTACTTCCAATTCCTCTGCTTCACTAAAATGTTTCAATTTCAGTCTAATCACCTAATTGTTGTTTAATTCCATTTTTAGTATATAAATTGTGTTCTATTAAAATCAAAAATATAGTTTAAGGCAAAGGCTTATTTATTTCCCAAGTAATCTTTTGGTAGAAATTATAGGTGAATAAAACTGAGTGAAGGATTTAATCTAGAACATCCACTTCATTATTATGAAGAATTCCTAAGAGAGATTGAATATACAAAGGAGTTTAGGAAGAAAATCTATGAGAAAGTAGGTCTAAAAAACGCTAGAAGAGTTCTAGAAGTTGAGTGCAGACAAGGCATAATAAGTCAGGAACTGCGCAACGAAACTAAGGCTCAAATTACAGCAATAGACCCTGATCATATTAACATTGCAAATGCTTCAGAGAAAATTAAAGGGATTGAATTCTATCGAGAAGTAGCTGACAAGCTTTCCATGAGAGACGATTCTTTTGATATAGTATTTTGTCATTATTATTTCATCTGGAAACCCAAGCCATTTGGTGTACTAATGGAACTGAAGAGAGTCGTTAAAGAAGGAGG
>JAGLOH010000493.1 GCA_023139025.1 Candidatus Heimdallarchaeota archaeon
ATCATCAAACCATATTATAAACAAATAATAAATGAGACAATCAGACTCATATTTACAGGAGCAGGTGTTTATGCACTTTATTTTGCTTTTACAAATGATTCAGAGAAATACTCGTACTTGTTCTATATTGGATTCCTAACAATTTTATTAGCAGAAATAATAATCAGAAAACCAGTTCTACTCAAACTAAAAGAAATAGTAGTTAATCTCTCCCTATTCTTCTGGGAAATTATACTCATTTTGAAAGACCCCTTCGTTGCTCTGTGGAATAAGTTTGTTGCATTACTTAAGTTTGTGAAAGAGCATTGGGTAAAGGTTATTCTTTATACACTAGATTTTGCTGCTTTAGTATCTATTCTTTACTTCTCTGTTACATTTGAAGCTGGCCAAGCAAACACTTGGTGGCATATTCTGATTTTGACTGCTTGTAGCTTGTATATACCTTGCCATCATTACAAGACAGTTTGGAAGGTTTTGAAATTCATAGCTATTGATATATTCTATAATCCTACCATGAGAATTTTAAACGCAATTAAAGATTTCTTTGTGAAAGTTTGGGAGGCTATTGTAGAGATTTTCGAATTTATCGCAGAACACTGGTTGATCATTCTTAAGGAATTAGTTCGATTTGCTGGAATGATCGGAGGATTTGTACTTATCTACTATGGTGCTAATATACAAGAATATAGGTATTTCATATTTTTAGGAATATTTGCTATCATTTTCTTCCAGTTACTTTCTAGGAAGAAAGTTTTGGTCAAAGCATACGAATTCTTCAAAGCTTCTGTAGAATTCATTATTGAACATAGGGTGTTAATCTTTAGATTTTTTGGCTTAGCAGCTGTTATTACTGGAATTGCTATTGGTTTCCAAAGAAGTTGGGGATATGAAGCGTATTTATCATTATCAATAGGTGGAATATTCCTTCTATTTTCTCATTTCATTTTCCACCCTGAGAAATTCTGGGAGTTTCTGAAGAAAATTCCCGAATTCTTTAGTAAGATATTTGTTACAATATGGTTGACTTTGAAGAGTGTTTTTGGATATGTAGGGGACAATTTATTGACATTACTTTTACTCGCAGTAGTGATTTTTAGTATGGTTTATGGAATCGCTTTGCTTCTTACTGCTGTTAAGTTATATTTTGATTTTATAGGCATATTTGTAGGGTTGGAGTTACCTATTAGGATGTTCATTGGAGCAGGATTAATAGTCATGGCTTCAACAGCTATTATTCTCCTTAGACGACGTGGCGAGCTTAAGAAACTAAAAACTGGACGTTCTAAAAAGCTAGCGGAACAAATTGAGGAGTTGTGGAAGAAATGAGTGAGAATAAAATAAATATGGAACTTGAGGAGCAAAAAACTCCTGCTCTTACAACAATGTGGATTGGATTAATTGTTGGATTAATTGGTCTTCTGGGAACAATGGTTACAGGACTCATTGATTTGGATGAAAAATATGAATGGTTCTTCATGTTGTTTATCGGTGTGTTAGTTGCTGGTTTCTTCATTCTATTTTTTGCAGTAATCCTACGCCGAATAAAGAAAAAGGGAATAAACTACTTCGTTCTTGGAGCAATAACAGCTTATCTAGGATTTT
>JAGLOH010000494.1 GCA_023139025.1 Candidatus Heimdallarchaeota archaeon
TGCTGTTCAAGATAAGATTGTTTTCATTTTTTTCTCTAGAGATTTTCTGGAACCAGAGATTTTTACAGATTTGAAAAAACTCTATAGATTAAAGCCTGGTGGAGTTGTTATACTTAGCAATTATAATTCAAAAGCAACAAGATCAGATCCTTTCATTGAAGATCAATCTATATTTGCACAAATTCCAACAATGATAGTACCAGCGAACTTTTTTAGCAAGCATAAAGATCACAATTTTTCAGGAAAATACATTCTAAAAATAAAAGGAATGACAGAAGAGGGAAAACTAAACAATGTCATTTTTAAACATGAAGGAGCTAGAAAAGAAACAATAATAGTATGTGCGCATCATGATACAGTTGAATATAGCCCTGGAGCAAGAGATAACGCTTCAGGCATTGGAGTGCTTTTAGAATTAGCCAGTATAATAACTAGAACTAAAAACAACTACAGCTATATTTTTCTAACAATAGGTGGCGAAGAACAAGGTTTAGATGGTGTTTGGAAGTTCATTGAAAACAATAATTTATCAGATGTCATACTATGCTTAAATATTGATGGTATTGAATCACTTCCAGGTTTTGTTGCCTCAATTGTTGCAGGAGATGAAGATCTCTTTAAAATAGTGAAAGAAATAAGTCAAATTAATGAATACCCAGCATTAGCTGTTAACAATACACCTAATAGTGGAGATAATATGGCATTTGCTCATGAAGGTATTCCTTCAATTATGCATATGTTCAAGGGTTCTACAGATGCAGGAATCAATCATACAACTTTAGACACTTCTGAAGATTTAGATGAAGAACCTCTTAAACTACTGGGACAATATATGGTTAAATTAATCAATAGACTTGAACTTATGGCAGAGGTTGAGTTTTCTGTAAGTATCCCTCTTAAGTTAGAGGAACAAACGATAAATTATTTTAAAAGATTAGAATTGTACAATGAGCATTAAAATTTGAAGCATAACGTTTCCTTTCAAAGTGCTACAAATCTTTTTATTTCATTATTTTTATTAACAATTAGACAATCTTCATTAAATAAGTGTCTGAGAGTGAAATCATTTGAATGAAAATGAAAAATCTTCTCAAAGTGCATGGAGAGCTTTACAGGAAATATCCAGAAAAGAAAGGGAAAAAGCTAAGAAAATCTACGATAAAATAAAATCACTAATTGACAAGTTTGGGTATTCCATCCCAACTCAAACTGTACTAGATGAGCTTGGTTTCAAAACAATAGATGAGATGATCCATTGGGAGTTGGAATGGTTACCTAGAAAAGAACTTAATGTTAAGTTTGCGTATAAAGATGATATGATAAACATAGAAAAAGATGCATTTGATGATGAAGAATTAAGCATCTATGAGTTCCTCTAACATCTCTTCAAATCTTTCTAAACCTTTAAGGAGATAATCTTTTTCTGAACCTATACCTATTCTAAGATATCTATCCATACCAAAACAATCTCCAGCAACTATCAGTAAACTCTTTTCTTTTCGTAATCTCTCAGTTAGTTCAGTTGAATTAATGTCCAAATTATAACGGAGAAAACACATAGCTCCAGCTTTTTGAGGGATGAAACTAAAGAGATGTTTTCTG
>JAGLOH010000495.1 GCA_023139025.1 Candidatus Heimdallarchaeota archaeon
ACCAATACAATACCTTCAGAACTTTTTACACCTATTCAGCAACTGAACAAGATGATATCGATGATATGAGAATCGATAAACTGCATGATATTGGAAAAGCTGGACAAGGAGTAACTATTTGTTTAATGATTGATGGTCTAGGGTATAACGACATCATTAACTCCAACTATCACCCGTCTATCTATAAAGAATATTCAAATGTTTTAAGAGATGTTGAATATTTCGTATTTGATGAAGACTCAAGAAGAGTTGATCCTACCTTTAGGAAATTAACATCTGACTGGGATCAACTAACCCCTGCGGAAAAGTGGGATGAAATCAGAGATTTGAATGCAGGAAGAATAAATGAAACGCATGGTACGGGAGCTTTGAGTTCTCTAGTTCAAATAGCACCCCATGCAAAATTCATCTTAGTTGATCACGATGGAGACAATTTTGTAGCTTTAGCAGCTTTAAAGTGGATGACTGAGGAAGACATACATATTACATATGATATAGAGGTATTGAATCTCTACTGGGCGGAAAAAAAATCAAGTATAACAGACTGGTTGGAATTTGGTTTTTTCTGGGGAGATACAACTTATACGTGGAATGATTTCGAGAATTGGTTTGATGAAATCGCTAATAGTGGTGGAACTAATCGAAAAGTCATAACTGTTGCACCTGCTGCATCTTCAATGACTACTTATCAGAACACAAATGATGCAAGATTTCCAGCTGCACTCCCTACAGTAATTGGAGTTACTGGAGTATTTGATGATGGTTGGGATGAGAATTCATGGAAATTTAAAATCAGCTTTGGTGAAGGATTTATCCCAAATGTAGAAAAAGACAATAATGGTTATGGGATTGACATAGCTGCACTTGATAATTATACTGCTCTTCCTTGGACAATCCATGAAACCCCTTTAGGTAGTTATAACAAATTCGATGGAACATGCAACGCTGCTGTCTTTGTTTCAGGAATTACGGCAATCTTGAAACAAGTCTATGACCCTCTAACCGTTTCACAGTTGAAAACTGCTTTGCGATATACTGGAGATCCTGAAGGTTATTCTCCTAAAGAATATGAAAATGGTGATGATGAAGGTGGAGCGCATGAGAGTCTAAATCCATATGTTGAAAATATATTTGGATACTATCCTGGCAATTATCGAGTAGCTTGGGGAATCATTGATATATATGAAACATACCTATACATTACTGATAATTTTATACCATAGTGAAGTGATATTTGCCACTTTGACATCAAGTTAAAACCATGCAAAATTGCATAAAAGAAGGTGAAATACTAGTTGAAAGAAAGAAGGATAACATACGCATACTCTATATTTATACTAGGTATGATATTCATAGTTAGTTTTTCGTATTTCACTTCTTTTCAATATAATGCATTAGTGATGCCAATAGAAAGAGAAAATTCCAGTCTCTATATGAGTAAAAACAAAGAAAATGACAAAAATCAAATGACTTTAACAGATTATGATTCCTTTCTACTATTGATAAACGAACCACTTATCGATTATAATGTTTCACATCTATCAATAAGTAATCTAAATATTACATTTGCAAATGGTACAGACATCTCACAGGGTGATGC
>JAGLOH010000496.1 GCA_023139025.1 Candidatus Heimdallarchaeota archaeon
ATCTCTTTCACTGAAGTAATCTGCTATTTCTTGAGGTGATGACATTGATTGTTTTGTCACCTTTCTTAATCCTCTCAGCATAGTTCTGTAAAGTAGACCTACTGCTTCGCTATATGCCCCCGTGTCAACTATTCTCCGTATCTCTCTTTCAAACCTTGACCTTCCTTTTTCTCCTCGATACTTTGTCCAAAGTATTGGAGTCAGACGGGTTTTCTTTGGTATCAAACGGTATCCCAATATAGCAAAAATAATAGGTACAAATGGTGCATAGAGAGGAAACATGGACATCTCTGTAATAAATCTCATCAAAACCATGGAGTAGACTGTTGCACTATAGAACTTCTGATGTGCGTGCCCTTCATCAAAAATTATGGGCACGGATTTTGGATCAGTAGTATTCATATCTGCTGTAAGATAATTGAATAAATTGATTGAGAATTGTGCATTATCATTCTCTGTTGTTTTGTCAATCCATTTATTGATGAATATATCTGGATCTCCAATCATAACTATTTTCCCTCGGCCTATAGGTAGGGTCATAATAGGCGCAAACATGGCATTTCCCCATTCATCAGCATCAGGTGTAGCTGTTCCATCCTTTGCAGATTGGAAATCTGATTCTAACCAAGATGATTCAGTTGTGTAGAAAGGTAGGAATGGCAAGAAGAAATAACCTGCATCAATACCTAGATGTTCAAGCAAATTTATAGCTTGCAACGGCATCCAATCTGTTCTGTAAGCTTTGACTGTTTCAGCCTCATCTAGAAAGAATGTATGATTTATAGCAACGCTTAATGCTGTTCCAAATTCCATTTGAAGTCTATCAACACCAGATGTTAACGGTGTTGAAACAGCTGGAGTTAGAATTGGCTGGGCAGGATTAACTGTATAACTTTCAGCATCCATCAAGACAGAACCATTAAAAGCAAAACCTTTCATCATCCCTAGCAATTCGAAGAAAATGGTTTCTTCTGTTACTCCACCACCCTCTTCACCAAATCCGAACAGTTCAGCTAAGGTTGGTATACCACCTTGCATCATAGCGATTTGATCCCAAGTATTAATTATATTGAACAAAGGTTCGAATATTTCAGCCCCTGTTCCATAATCGTCAGCAACTAGTAAACTTCCTCCTCTCGCTAGGAAAGTTATTAGCGAGATTGTATCAGTTGTACTATATTGTGTAGCTGGTCCGATTATTGCAAAAACACCGGGTTCATATACTCTATTCAACAAAGACAAAGAAGACATACCATTTGTAATGTTAGTAAAACCATCATTTTCAAGCACTTGACGCACACTAGATAGACCATCCCAACTATCACTATAAATACTGAATTTTGTCCCGTATCCACCCAGACCTACAAGACCTAGAAAGATAGGTACTACTACGATCATGAACAGAATAGACATCACAATTGTGTATTTTGTGAAACTAAATTTAGGTAATTTAAATCTAGTTCTTGCTCTTGATTGTCTTTCTTGTTCTGCCTTTGCTCTTGGTTGGTTTTCTTGTTGGCTCAACTACTTCTACACCCTGTTCTCTTATTCCTCTGAAACAGATATCTAGTCTTTGGATC
>JAGLOH010000497.1 GCA_023139025.1 Candidatus Heimdallarchaeota archaeon
GTAATAAATATATGTTATTTTTTGAACTGATAGTTTGTTAAAAGATATTTAAATTTGGAGAATCTTTATAGAGACGCCATAATCAAGCAACGAAGTGATTTATAATCGCGAGAATATATTACTTATTGCCTTAAAGATGGAAATATTATCTATATGAAAAGAATAAATCTATTATTTTGCAGCTTTATTTTCTATTTTCTTTGTTTTGATTATCATAAAAACCCCAAAAACTATTGTTGCTAATAAGCTTACTAATAGATACATTGAATTTGAAACGATATGAATTATGTGACGCGGTAATGGGTTTCCATTAATTTCCAAAGGGATTGAATACGATAGGATTACAAATAATGTGAAGAAAATTGCTTTATTCCATCCTTGAAATAGTATGATTCTGTTACTCTTTTTCTTATCAAGATCATTTGCAATTCGATAAATTCCTGTAAAAGCTATCCCTTCTATGAAAATCATGGGGATGAACGTTTCAATTCCATATGGGTAGGTAAAGTATACCTGCCCTCCTGTGGTCATAGGTGAAAGAAACAGGAAGTAACTATGTGATAGTATTCCTAATGGTGCTAAAATTATAAACTGAATGGTAAAGAATGCAATCAGAATAGAGAGGAATACAAAAGTGGTTGTATGAAGATTAGAATTTATTCTCTCATTCTTTCTCAGAATATTGATGATTAGTAAAGTGAAGATTAACCCTAATATAAAACAAAATTTTGTTGGAAGATATATGATTAAATATAATTCTCCACTCCACAGATAAGATGTAAATCCAAACACTACTTCTAGAATTGGATATAAAATAAAACTGATTCCCGCAGCTAGAAGAAATTTCTTGATTTTCATCTTATCCTTTGATTCTATCATTTTATTGAACCTAGTTTGAATTAAATTATATAAATCTTTCAGTTTTTTTTCTTAACTCAGCCTTCTTTCTTTTCTTTCTTGTAATTAATATGCTAATGCTAACTAAACAGCTTATTGTCAGAAGAAAAGGTTCTGTGGTTATTCTTCTAAGAGGACTATTCAAAGGATACAGATCAATTGAATTTGCAGATCCATCTATTCTATATACGAGCTCCTCTAGGTCATCCCAATAATTTCCTTCCTTAATCTCCTTATTGTACCAGAAATTTCTCTCTCCTTTATCACATGCTTGTTTTGACTCTTCTTCTCTTTTATAGCTATTATTGGTGAAATAATTGTGATAAATCTCGTTATCTTCATTATTGATATTCAGATAAGCTCCATAGTCACTGTTAATCGAAATCTCATTTGATTTTATCTGACTATTATAACATCCCCATAAAAACAACCCATATCCTCCATTTTTAATGACATTATGTTCGATTACATTAAACTCTGATAGCTTATGGGACCAACTTGATATATCTATACCCATAACATTATTCTCAATAGTATTGTTATAGATTTTAGAATTTGCTATGCCTAAGGCAGCAATTCCATCTGAATTATCTCTAATTAGGTTCTTACTAATGTTGGAATTTGAGGTTCCCATTATTCCAATACCCTTGAAGTTTGAATAAGAGCTATTTTCCTCAATCGA
>JAGLOH010000498.1 GCA_023139025.1 Candidatus Heimdallarchaeota archaeon
CTAATCCAGAAATTATTAAATCAGCCGTTGCATATACTTCAGGATCAACATCTTCAAGATTTGAGTGATGCCAAATATATCTGCTAAAAGGGTTAATTTTCTTCAAGGCTCTAGCTGAAACTTTGGATTTTGGTTCCCCCTCATCTGCATCCGAAAATAGGATTTGTCTATTAAGATTAGAGTATTCAATAATGTCCAAATCTATCAAATGTAAAGTACCAACTCCTGCCATTGCCAGATTTTTAGCAATTTCGGTACCTAATCCTCCAATTCCTGCTATAACCACTTTTGAATCCTTCAAAGCTTTTTGATTCCACCCCGGTAATCTAAGTTGCCTATCTAGACGTTTTCGTTCTTCTTCAGAGAATGTTTCATCAAAAAAGTTTGATTGTTGTGATTCGTTGCCCATTGTATACTCCTCAAGTATTACTCTGCTTCTAGTATGAAAAAAATAATGATTGTTTGAAAAATAAATGGAGGGAGAAAGAGAAATTCTTTCTTGGATATTGATTACTTCTTCTATTTATCCAGCAGTTGATACTGGGATAAGTAGAATGGTATCTCCATCTTCAACACCATAATCTTCTAAGACATCATCTGAATCACAGGTTCTTCCTGCATGAGACAGATGAAATTCATCTGGAGGTAGTCCAAATATTTGACTAACAGTATATTTGATATCACCAATTGGTGCATCAGTGGCAACAACAAGTTTCTCTTGTTTTGGACTTGGTCCAATAGTGCTTTGAAAATAAACACTAATTTTCTTACTTCCAGGAGTCTTTGACTTTTCAGGAGTCTTTGAGATAATTTCTTCTTCAACTTCCTCTTCTTCTTCATCAAAGGATAATTCTTCAAATTCTTTGCTCATAATAATCATTCCTTGTTTATTACAATTTACCTATATTGCATTTGGGTGTTAAAAAACTATTGTTTTTCGGTATAAAAAACATTTTATTCAGATTTTTGAAGAAAACAAATAGTAATATAAATAAGGAAAGTAGAAACTATATATCTTGATTGATAACTAGAGTAATTCAGAACTGCAAAATATACAGATTTGGTGTTTTAGAATTTCTTTAAAATATATCTTTAGAAGAAAGGCAAAGTATGGATTTGACTTACTAATGGCAAACAAAAAAAAGAAAAATAAGATTTCTTCCAAGATTCCAAAGCAAAAATATCCATATGATTCTAAAATCCCCAAGGAGAAAATTCCAAAACAAAGATTAGATGACAGTGATCTAATTCCTCCAAAAAAACAAAAAAGGAAAAAAGAAAGCCAACTTCCTGCTCGATCATACTTACGAAGTACTTCAGAGAGGAAAAATAGTTCTCAAATTCCTAAACAAAAAATCCCTAAATCAAAAATTCCTAGCCAAGATAAACTAATAAAGACAAAAGAACCCAACTACATTCCACCTGAGAAAACATCAAAAATCAAAGAAAAGAAAGAAGAAGTAATTCCTAAAAGAGAACATTTCAAAGATATTGAAGCCATGAAATCAAGAGCTATGGAGAAACAAAAGAAAGAAAAAAAGGAAGAAACTCCTCCTTCAAGGGATAAGGATAAA
>JAGLOH010000499.1 GCA_023139025.1 Candidatus Heimdallarchaeota archaeon
GCTATATATTGTTTTCTTGTTTTTGATAATCAATTTAATGAATAACAAGATTAAAAAAATAAGGACAAATTATAGCTCATGAGTAAGGAGTTATTTGCAGATTTAATTATTAAGAACGCAAATATTTGGACACTTAATGATGAAAATCCCAAAGTGGAAGCCGTAGCTATTTATTCAGACACTATCCTTAAAGTCACTTCAAATGAGGAAGTAGCGCATCTTATAGGACCATCAACTAAGGTTCTAGATGTAGAAAATAAAACAGTGCTACCAGGATTCATTGATGCTCATACACATATTGCATGGAATGGCATGAATAAAATATATCTTGATTTAAGTAAGACTAAAAGTCTGAATGAAACATTAGATTTAGTAAAAAATGAAATCAAGAAGAAGAAACCTGGGGAGTGGATAATAGGTAGATCTTGGGATCAGAGCAATTGGTTAGAACAAAGGTATCTGACAGCAACTGATTTAGAACCTATAAGTCCTGAAAATCCTGTTATACTTCGGCATGTATCTGGACATTTTGAAGTTGTTAATAGCCTTGGTTTCACACGTTTAGGTTTATCTAAAGACCAGAAAGGTGTTGATGTTGATGCGGAAGGAAGGATAATCGGAACATTAAGGGATATAGACCTCTCTGATAAAAAAGAAATCCGACCTACTTCTGAGGATTTTATTAAAGGATTAGTCTATGGAATGGATGAATGTTTAAGTCTAGGAATAACTTCTGTTCATGATAATATAACCTTCGAGAATTTACTTGCTTACAATTTTCTTGCCAAAAAAAATGATTTGAAGATTAGAGTGTATGGTATTGTGTACGAAGATATGATTGATGAGATAACTAAGCTGGGAATTGATCGCACATTTGGTGATAAATGGTTTAGAATTGGAGCATGTAAATTGATGACGGATGGAGCCATAAGTTCTAGAACAGCTTATTTATTTGATGATTATGTTGACATGGAAGGTGAGAAGGGTTTTGCACTATATGATGACCAAAGATTAGATGAAATGGTTTTGAAAGTTCACAATGCTGACCTTCAAATTGCTGCTCATGCAATTGGTGATAAAGCAATTTCCAAACTAATTTCAGCAATAGAACGAAATTTAGATGCAATTGAATGTAGAAATTCCTTGCATAGGATAGAACATGCTGAACTTCTATTAGAAGAAGATGCAAAACGTTCAAAAGAATATGGATTAGTAATGTCAATGCAACCAAACTTTGTTTGGAGGTGGGGTATGATTGATGTCAATGGTATGTATGAACAGAGACTAGGGAGAGAAAAAACCATGATTAATAATCCTTTTCGTTGGGTTCTTGATAATAATATATTACTTATTTTCGGAAGTGATGGTATGCCTTTGGGTCCAATATATGGCATTAAAGGAGCAATATTTCATCCTAATGAAGAACAAAGATTATCTCTGGAAGAAGCAATAAAGTGCTACACATACTATCCAGCTGTAGTGTCTAGAGAAGAGAATATCAAAGGGATGATAAAGGAAGGCATGCTCGCGGATATTGTTATTCTAAATCGTAACTTAGACGAGATTGAACTAG
>JAGLOH010000005.1 GCA_023139025.1 Candidatus Heimdallarchaeota archaeon
AAGGATCGATAGCAGTGGGGTGAATGGTGATTGTAACAGTAATAACAATGAAAATCGTCTCATAACCATATTTGCTTAGTGTTATATTAAACAAAAACACATAACCTGTGGAATTAATTTCAATAGGATCGAATGTAATTTCATAAAATGATCCCACTTCTACCCAAGTAACGTTGAAATAATCTTGAATAATTAAGGAACTGTTATCTACTGCAAAATCAATATCTACTGTAGCTGCTAGAATTACTACTAGATCTACTTCATCTGTATAATTTAATAACACATGATCCGTTTGATCAGCATAGAACGTGATATCAGTATAATCAGAATCTATTGAAGTTTGTCTTTCTTGAACAAGGATATAGACAGTAATTATTTGAGGTTCATATCCAGGTGCTACTAATGTAATAATCAATTCATAATAGCCTAAATCCAATATCGTAAGGATAGTTATTGTTGTAATATTGTCCAAAAAGCTGTAACTTGGAATTACAGTTAAATTACCAGAAAAGAGTGCTTGAGGATCAGTGATATTAACAAAAGAAATATTGTCCCAGTAAATGATCTCTATTGATGTTCCTTCATCAAAGTAAATAGTAATGTCTTGATCTGCACTATCGACTAACCTTGAATCAGTGGGAATTGAAATTACTTGTATTTGGAAAGATATACTAGCATTCTCATAACCAGTTTTTCCAATAGTGATAGTGATGTTTATTCCTTCTAAGGTGAAATCATTATTAATAAATGATACATTATACTCTCCACTTCCGATGTAAACATAGCCTAAAGTATCATCAAATGAACTTGAATTACTGGTGATTGTTACGAATGTTCCAGTTCCAACATCGATAAGTTCTGCATGAGTAATGTCATTGAATTGAACAATGATTGAAGTAATATATCCTACATATACTTCAGTAGGTGTAGATACTTCTGTCAAACTAGTTTGGATAGTTAATACACTTAACTCTCCTAATAGAAAACCTATTTTCGACTCATAGTTTGACAAGCTTATATCAACGTATATGGCAATGGAATTTACTGCAGGGTTATTGTTAGTTACAGTTACATAGTAAGTATCACCAATAATATTGTAACTAAAGTCGATATTTGATACATTTGCAGAAGCTGCAAAATTAGCACCAAGCAACGCTGTTGAATGATTAGTATCAAGGAACCTGAATGAAAATGTTACATCATGATAGACATAGATTGTTGTAGGGTCACCAATTTTTTGTATTGATGTCTTGGGAGCTGTAATCTGGAAGGTGTATACATCTGAGACAAATACTTCAGAATAATTTGCCTGGTAGTTATTCAAATAGATGGAAATTTCTACAGAATAATCACCTGTGTACAAATCATTCGTTGATGTACTAATATTAAGAATCCACTGTTCTGGTGATGCTTGGTGGGTAAAATTATAATCAACTGGAGTAGAAAGTGGAAAATCTGTTCCGTTAGTAATTGTGACATTCATATCATTAGGAGTCAGACTCAAATTTGAAGAAGCTGTTACATCATACAGATTCAGATAATATAATACATTGTTTGTATAATTTGTTTGATAATTAGTGTATTCAGGAATAAGAGACAGTTCATAGAAAACTGTTAATGTAAAACTTGTTGAGTTATTCTCCAGAAAAGCTCCTGTACCAAGAAAATCAACTGTATATGTACCAACATCTATGTTTGCATCAACTAATATTGAAGTATTATAATCAGGAGCATAATCATTGAAAACATCATTCTTATTCCAAGTAGCATTATAAACAGTATAAGATACAGTAGCGGTAGGAATTATGTTTTTAGTTCCAGTTGTATAAGGCTCACTAATATTGTAATATGAACCTCTGACTAAAATTGAATCTAAACCTATTCTTGAAATATCAGTGGTAATCCAATTATCATTTGAAGGTTCCTCTTCCCATTCCAAAACTAATTCTGTTTGAGTTTGAACCACAATTCTCTGTGAATAGAAACCTACTTCTGTTCCGTTCTGCCAGAGCACAGCTGCTGTCCAGAAACCTGGTAAGTCAGACCCACTTGCTGAAGGATCAAAATAAATCTCAGGAGTATAGAAACCTGCACTTACTTGGGTTATTCCAGACAGACTATAAGATGTTGTATCAGTGTAGATTAGATTTGCTGGTAAGGAACTCTTCAAAGGAATTATATTCCCATTAATATCATATAATGTATAATTCAAGCTTCCAGTTGTCTCGTTGTAAGGAGTTCCAGCTCCATCTCCTTGCACTAAAGTGTTAGCAACAATTTTGGATCCAACATATCCTGTTGAATCAGTAGCTCCTCCTACCCAATATCCAAGTAAAAATCTCTCAGTTGGTATTGTGTCATCCAACAATTCTAAATCACTTAGATAATTTGGACTCGTAGTAGATAATAACCAATTTCCAGCTGAGTTATTAGCTCCCAAATCTACACGATAGCCCGTCGTTTCCCTTGAACTTGTCAATGTGTTAGTCTCATTATAATAAAATGTGAAAATTGTATCATGCCAATCTGCTGGCGTATAGACGACCTGATATCTATCTAGATTTGAATACGGTGATATATCAATAATAGGAGTTGTCCAATTGATGTCCCAATCGATATTGTAAGACCAATATGAACTATTTGCTGCATTGAATGCTGAATAAACATCATTTCCACTGAAAGTTTTAGCAAAAGTATAACTATTATTGAAAGTTATCTGAACTGATGTATTAGCAACAAGCTCATGAAATCCTACACTTGAAATTGAAGCTGTATTTGAGGTAATTGAATCACTATTATCGTAAAGATTAATTTGGTCTGGGGAAGTGAAAGTTGTTGAACTATTATCACTATCACAAGGTAATAGGTTGTTTATCATAGTGAAATCATAGGTTTGAGTTCCACTCCATACTCCAGGAATACCATCATGTCTGAAATAGGTGTCACCATCATCAATTCCTCCATCTGAAGCGTCATTGTTTCTTAACCAGATAAAGTGCCTTAATGCATCATCAGAATCAATTACAGATAAATTAGCAACAATAAAATATGACCCCACAACGAGTTTTACATCAGGAAAATCAAAGCTTTGAAAACCTATATCGTTATATGTTGTTCCTTCTATGAAAGAATTTCCAGTGCAACTTGCTATAATCTTACTCATATCAGGTTTTCCATCTACACTACTTGCATTTACTAAAAACAAATCCAATTCATACAAATCTAATGAATTGAAACTTGGAGTGTCATAGGACAGATAAAGTTGAGTGTCATAAAACATTGCATAATCCCATTTTACTTCGAATTCTTGAGCTAAGGAATAGTAACCGTTTACTTTCAATGTTTCAAAACCATCCCATCCATCTTCAATTGTATAATAATCCTCAATTGATTCGATACCAGTAATATTATAGCTTAAACTATCATTAGTATAATCTGAAATACCACTTATAGAATAGCTGTTGTTAATCTTCCCTGTGTCACTGAAGTTTGTTAGATTTAATTCATCATAATCATTTACAGAAAGATAATCAGAAGTTGAAAATTGATCGCTAGTATCTCCAGATTGAGTTTGAGAAGTATAAGGAAAACCGACCTCCTCAGGACGTATATCCTTCTTTATAGCTGGATCTACCACAATAATTTCTGTTTCAAATCTGCTATTTGATAGATCAGAATCATTGCTGAACCAGGGATTGTTTCCTAAAGAAGATGACGCGGCATAAATCTGTGGAACAGGTGAGAACATAACTAAAATAAGCAAATAAAATGAAAATGAGTAAACAGTAAACTTTCTAAGTTTACGTAAATGAGAAGGAAGCTTCATTATAATTAGTACTTTATACTGGGTTTAAAAAATCCTTCGAAAAAGGCTGTCATATTCCCATGGTCTATTTGGTGGTTTCTTCATTTTTGTCGGTTTCAATCCCCGGAAATATACCTAAGATTCTTCTAAATCCAGAAGGAACATTTATTTCCGATACAACCATTGCACCTTCTGTAGATATATCTATTAAGTTGAAACTATTTTCAGATGAGGCAGTGTTTTGTGATGAAAGAGTGTTGCAGTTTACAAAAGCTGTTTTTTCGACTCTTGTACAGAATGCTCTTCCCAAATGACCACTAAGTGCAAGATTTACTCCCGTATCAGAGAGCAATCGTAAAACATCCCCAGCATCTTCAAGAGCAGAAGTTTCTCTTGTTCCTGGAATTGGTATAAGATGATGATGCATAACAACGGTGTGGAATTTATCTCGAGATTGTTGTCTAGTATGATAGACATATGTCTCAAGTCTATGTTGAGTTGTTCTACCAACTACACCTATTTCTGTTTCAGGTGCTGATGTGTTCAGGACATAAAATAACGAATTATTTTTCTCTATTGTGTTTTCGATGTCAAAGTACTTATGCAGTAATGTTTCACCAAAACCTCTCAAATCATTAGGGCCAGGACAAAATATTAACTTGTCTGAATAAGGTGAAAATGCTTCAACAGCTGATTCATAATCAGAAGTTCTACCGTCTGAGGTCATGTTTCCACAATGAAGTATTAAATCGGGATTGGTACCATTAATCAGATCTATTCCTTTCTGAAACAGTTCTTTTTGGCTGTTGTTACCAGTTCCAAAATCTGTACCTGCAATTTGAGCTAGTCTGAGCCATATTCCACCTGTTGAATCTACCATTCTAAATCGTCTGGTTATGGTCTTTAATTCATTCTTGATTGTATCTCCATTCGTTTTCATTATTTTAACTTTAACTTCTTTTTCGGGAGTTATTTCCACATAGTTGAATGATCTTGACCCTCCACTACGAGTCTTGTAACTAGAAACGCTTCCAGCTGAAATTATAATAGTATCTTCTACCTTGTAGACATTAGGATGATGTTTGTGACCTGTGAAAACTGCATCAACGTTATGATCTAATAGAACTGAAAGCATATCACCTGCATCAACAGCGTTTGACCTTTCTCTTCCTGTTTTGGGAATGGGTAATATATGGTGATGAAACCCTACAAGCTTTATCTTCGCATCTCCATACTTCATAAGTATCTTTTTTGTATAGTCAAGAGCTTCTCTTCCGAATCTCCCTCCATCTCGATCAGGAATACATGAATCCAAACCTATGAAAAGAATATCATCAGAATATTCTCGAAATTCTCTAGGTCCAACCTTCTTTTCCCATACTTCAAATCCTCCAGACCGAGAATCATGGTTACCTATAATCCAATAAATCTTAGGTGAGATGATTTTTTTCCGCAGTGTATCAGCTAGTTCATATTCATCTATTAACCCATCCTGAGTTAGATCTCCAGAAAAAATAGCAAAATCGTGTGGAGTCTTGTTTATTACAGATACTGCTTCATCATAATTACTTCTAATGAATTGGGGACGTGGAGTGAAATGTATATCACTGAAATGAACTATTCTTACAGATTTATCCATCAAGAACAGTAATGATTGAAGGGTAATTATCTTTATCGCTTGTCTTAACTTTGATTGCACTTTACAAAATCTTTAATTTCTTAGTTGTCTAGATAATCTTGATGACACTTAGAACCTACGAAATTGACGACCCAGTTTCGAGTGTGATGACCAAAGGAGTTCTTTTTGTAAAATCTTCAAAAAATCTATCTGAAACAGCTTCTATCATGGCAGATTTCGACGTGGGGTCCTTGTTAGTAGGAGATAATGGTAATGCGGTTGGTATCGTAACAAGTAAAGATATCATCAAAGTAATTTCTGAGGGCAAAGAATTGAAGAAAATAAAAGTTAGAGAGATTATGCAAACACCACTAATAGAAATCAGTGCTCACGAAACTATTTCTTCAGCACTTCTAAAAATGAAAGAACAAAAAATTAATCATCTAATTGTTGTAGATGGAAATAAAATAATTGGAATGATCAATCCGCTAAACTTGTTGATTTAATAGAAAAAAAGAAAAAGCAATAGGGGTAAGTTTTTCAGTGAGTCTTTTGCTTGTTCTAGTATACAATTTAGAAAGTGAGTTTTTTGAGTGAAAAAGAGGAATCTTTCTCTCCTGATTCAGTAAGAAAAAAACAGAAATTAAAAACCATTCTTACAATAATAGGAGAAAGTCTTGACTCATATTTTAAATCACAAATTTTCGAAACAACAGGTGAGCTACCTTCTTTGATATCTATAAAAGAAGTAAACTCAATAGAGAAAGGTACCTCAAAATCTAAAGTCCATTTCGTCACATATTACTTGAATACCGATATTGGTGAGCAATCAATCAATCTGGTTGTTAAGTTTTCAGCTGATGAAATAAGATACAATAAAGAAATAAGAAATTATGAAACAATCTCAAAAGCTACAGAAAGATTCCCAGGCATTTATATTCCTAAGATAGTCTATAAGAGTTACTCCAATAGGAGTATAATCTACGAAGGTATAATGGGTAAGAGTTTTAGGGAAACAAGTCTTGATAAGAATTTCAAATATCAATTAGCTGGTCAAACCCTAGCTGCCATCCACGGAACAGAGACTGATAAATTTGTTACTGAACCTTACAAAAAATTGATATTATATCTTTTATCTACGCTAAAGGATTCAGATTTAGAAGGAGAAATATTAGAATCAATGCTTCCTTCATTTCGCTCTTTAGAGAAATCACTGGGTTCAACATTGATTCATGGAGATTTTCATCAAGGGAATCTACTCTTTTCATCAGAAGCTACAGCACCAGTAAGTGAGATCAAAGAAGAGTTCCCACCTAGGATAAAAGTATACATCATAGATCCAGAATTTGTTATGCCAGGTAGAGACAGAGCGGAAGACATTGGAACTTTTTTTGCAAAGCCATTAATTAAGGAGTTTCAGAAATATGGTACATTTGATGAAACAAAAAAGGATATTAGTGCATTCATTAAGGGATATGATTTTGCACTTTCAAAGATGGAATCCAATTATACTCTTCAAGATCTTTACTCGGGGGGCTTAACAATTGATTTTCACGTATCTTCCTACATTTTATATAATATCAGTGAAAAGATTGAAAACAATAAAAGCAAACTTAAAGATGAAGATATACAGGATAAAATCAATCTTCTTCGAAAAATATTGACTGATAAACTAGTGGAATAGTCAAGGATTCATTTATTCTATTTTATGAATGTTTTAGACAAAGCCCATTTTGTTCTAATGTAATTTAGAAGCTCGAAATATAATTTACTTTCAGAGGTTGATATTAGCTCCAAACCGCTAGTTGACGGATTATATGAAACAACCACAAAGTATGTTTCTCCCTGATAATTAACTTCTACTAGAGCTGTTATTCCATCTAGAGCAGAAAGATCTCCAAAGATTAAACTGATGTTATGAAGAGTGTTAATTATTTCCAGCATGTCTCTTCCAGAAATCTGTTCAAGAATTATCAGATCAGATTTAAATTTACCAGTTCCTGTTGAGTCTGTAAACATTACTTCTAACTCTGTTTTCTTATCTTCAGGTATGAATTCAAACTCTATTTGTATTGTTTGTACATTCCCAAGATAGTTGATTCTTTGCAACTGATTTGCTAAATGGTATATTTCTGGAGAGCTTTCTACTTTATGACTCACAATAACCTCACTAAGAAATACATATGGCTATTTGACTATTATAAGCTTTATTATGATTTGTTCGAAAATTAGAACAAGTTAAGTGTACTACCATAGGAAAGCTATGTGTTTAAATAGCAATTTAATTATAATTCCTACAGAAGAAAAACTACTCGGTACATATTAGTTCGGTATTATGAGAAAAATATCTAAGAATATAAGTAAAACACAGAATATTCTATCGCGGATAAATTCCCTAGAAACTTTCTAGCAATCGCGGATAAAATACTGAGATTGCTTTTATAAGAGTAACCTATCCGTATTACTTACATAGCAAGGGGATAAACAAAAATGGCAGATGAAGAAATACCAGTTTCGGGAAAAAAACTTCTTTCAATTTTGGAAAAAAAGGGACCATTAACTCAAAAACAACTAATTAAAGCTTCTGCGATTCCTGCAAGAACTGCAAGATACGCTCTAAGAAGATTAATAGAGTTAGGATTAATAATTAAAAGAAGTAATTTAAACGATATGAGGTCAGTATTCTACTTTATTGTAGATAACTAAGCCCTTCTTTCCTTTTTCCATCTTTTATTTTTCACTTTTTCAATGTTAAAACAGATACGGTTTTCTTGATTATTTTTTAGGTTTCCTTATCAACAAAGTTTTTTTATTTTAAACTATCACTAATCATATGGATAACGAAACTTGTGATTTGGCAATTATTGGTTCAGGTTTAACTGGCTTATCTGCAGCAATTGCTGCTTATTGTAAAAATCCAGATATAATGATTAAACTATTTGGTATTCCTTTTGATTCAAATACTGCTAAAAAGGGAGAAATCGAAAATATACCTGGTACGAGTAAAGTAGTTGGTGTAGATTTCATCCAACAACTTATTGAACAAGTGCAGAGTCTTAACAAAGAATTTGTCCCTGACGAGATTGCTTCTGAACACGTGGAAGGAATCCCTCATGAGGATATCTCTTCTGAAATAAAACAAAATTTTCCAATATTAGATATTACAAATGAGATGGTTAAATCGATATCTAAAAGTGAAAAAGGATTCAACATTATTACTGAACAACAATCTATTGAAACTAAAACAGTTATTGTCTCAACTGGTCTTCCTGAACTTAAACACACAATTAAGGGAGAAGATGAATTTGTTAACAAAGGTGTATCTCACTGTGCAGTATGTGATGGCGCTCTCTTTCGTGGGAGGAAAGTTGTTATCATAGGCATGGGGAACTTTGTTGCAAGGGGAGCTCTATTTCTGCGTAAATATTGTAAAAAAATAACACTTCTATGCCCAAATGACAAATTAGGTTGTGATAAAAGATTCTTAAAGAAATTGAATAGATCATCGAATATTAAAATAAAAAATAATATTAATCTTGACAGTATAGAAATTTATGGAAATCAAACTGTTGAAGGGCTAAGATATCAAGAAGAAAGTGAGATAAAAGAACTGTCAATAAATGGTGTTTTTATAGAGTTAAAGGATAAACCTGATTTGTCAATATTGGGTAACCTGAATATTGAAGAAACAGAAGAAGGATTCATTAAAACTCAAGCGAATAACTCAACAAATTTAAAAGGATTATTTGCAGCAGGAACAATTCGAGGAGAGATGGATTATATTCCAATTCTAATGGGAGATGGATATAAAACCGGAATTTATGCTATCAATTATCTTGAAAAGAACAAGAAGGATTAGCATTCTGGGAATTCTTTTTATATTCTATTTCACACATCATAGTTGTGAAATTAGCATTTGTTTTCGCTCACCCTGATGATGAAGCTTTGAGTTCAGGTGGAACCATAGCTAAATATTCTACTTTAGGAGATGAAGTTAGTACTTTGTGTTTATCATCAGATTCTGTGCGAAAGGTGGAATACTTTAACGCAACCAAGATACTAGGAGTTCACAAACCTATAATTTTTGATTATCAAAATGTAGAAAGTAAAAAACAAGAGATAACAAAAGATTTCATTGATTATTTGCTCAATTTCAGACCAGAAATCGTTGTAACTCATCTAGAAAATGATTATCACATTGACCATAGAGCAACTTATAACATTGTTTTGGAAGGAATTGAATGGGCAGCTCATGAAACACAGCATAAGAATCCTCATCTTGTAAATAAGTTATATGTTGCTGAAACTACAATCTTGATTCCAAATCCACATATTTTAGTTGATATTAGTGATTGTTATGATCAAAAAGAAGAAGCGATAAAATGCTACAAGTCACAGCTTTCCAAAGGAGGGGATAATTTTTACATTAATTTTCATAAAAATAGAACACAGATGAGGGGAGCTCAAGCTTCAACAAAACATGCAGAGGCATTTCTTAAAGTTCCATTAAAGCAAAACAGCCCTTTTTATGAAAAGAAGCATTCGGAGCTTTAAACTGGTTGATTCAGGGAGAGATTTAGAAAAAGATTTGGCGAGCCAGGCAGGATTTGAACCTGCGACCAACTGCTATCTGCAGAGATTTTCTCTTCCGCAGGCAGCCATTCTATCCACTGAACTACTGGCTCATTTCTTAGCTAAATCTAAGCTGATGTTTTCTAACCCCCCTCCTCTTTATATTTTTCGATTAAATATTAGTTCAAGTAAGATAGTTAATGTTCTTATATTTTTCAATAATTTTTTTGTTAATATCAGCTTGTTCTTTTTTATGATAAAAATCCCAAACATTTATTTCCTTTATCTGGCCAGCTTCCAAAATAGTCATTTTTGCAGGTCGAAGATTTTTTTCTGAATCAATAACTATTTTGGCTTCATCTTCAAGCTCTTCCAACCTTATGTTGATTTTAAGATAGTGCTCAAAAAGATGATGATCATTCCATAGCAGTTTAATCAATTCTTCTACCGTAATCTGACCCTTTTTTGTAGTAATAGTTTGTAAATGCTGCTCAATTGTTTTCTTTGCAATATCCTTAGATTCTTTGGTATATCCCCAAAAGCTAGACATATTACTTTCATCAATCTCAGTCTATCAAACCTATTTAAGCTCCACAAAAATTATTATTTGAAAACTATGGTTTGAAACCTTTAAATCAACAAATGAAACCAATTGCATGTGAAGTTTTATTAATGACGGGTTTGGTTTTAGTGTATACTGCTTGAAATTTAGATATTTCTGAGGTGATTTAAATTAAAGACATTACTGATGCTTATAGAATTAAGGATTTACTGAAGAGAGTAAAGAACATGAGCAGAATTGGATTAAATACTTATATGCTCCCAATCCAAAGTGCTGCTTCAAGCAAAGTGCTTATTGATGGTCAAGAATATTTAATGCTTGGTTCTTATAGTTACTTAGGACTCATAACCCACCCAGATATAATTCAAGCTGGTCATGAAGCTTTAGATAAATATGGTACTGGTGCGGGAGGAGTTAGATTATTAACAGGAACTATAGATTTACATCGTACACTAGAGAAAAAAATTGCTAGTTTTAAGAGAACTGAAGATGCTTTGGTTCTGAGCAGTGGTTACGTAACAAATATGACAGTAATATCAACCTTATTTGGGAAGGATGATTTAGTTGTAATTGACAAATATGATCATCAGAGTATTTATGATGGTTGTATTCTTTCAAAAGCAGATTGGAAAAGGTTCGATCATAATGATATGGATGATTTATCGAGGGTTCTAGAAGAGAATAGGGAAAACTATAAACGTGTAATAGTTATTGTTGACGGAGTTTATAGTATGGATGGAGACATAGCTCCAATGCCTGAGATTATCGAAATAGCAAAACAATATGATTCTTTTACTATGGTAGATGAAGATCATTCAGTTGGAACAGTGGGCCCAAATGGAAGAGGAGTTGATGATTATTTTAATCTTGAACCTGGAGCTGTTGATATCTACATGGGAACTTTAAGCAAAGCAATTCCATCAATTGGAGGGTATATTGCTGCGAAGAAGGATGTGATTACTTATTTGAAATTCACTTCCAATGCGTTTATTTTTAGTGCAGCTCTTCCACCAGTTTCAACGGCAGTCGCTCTCAAAGCACTTGAGATTATTGAAACAGACAAAGAACGTATAAAATCTTTACAGAAAAACTATGCTAAGTTCATTAATGGCGTTAAGGAAATAGGTTATGACACATTAAAGAGCAAGGACACACCAATTGTTCCTGTTGTAATTGGAGATGATGTTAAAACATTTCGATTTGCAAAGCAAATGAAAAAGGAAGGAATTTTAGTTCCACCAATAGTATTTCCTGCAGTTCCTAGAGACAAAGGAAGATTAAGATGTTGCGTTATGGCAACCCATACTGAAGAGGAAATCGATTATATTTTAGAAACCATGGAAAAAATAGGTAAAAACCTAAAGGTTATCTAGATTCCCCATTAGTAATTAGGCACTTCAACAGTTACATTTATCTGCATTGAGTATATTTTCTAGATGGACGAAGCAAAAGGGCAACTTTCGGCTTATTGCTGAGGAACCTCCTGACTCCGAAAAAACGATGTGGATGCAAATCCACCATATGAGAATATGGCTCTTGGAACAGAAACGAACGCCCCATTTTCGTAAACAATGATGCGATAAATAGAGTGGTAACATTTCTAGAAGTAAATTGCTGAGAAGAAATTGGGATACGATGAAACGGCCAAACATTGTGGAGCAAGCTTAAGTAGAGTTCATATGAACTGGGTAAAGCGCTTAGATGAATGTTGCCAGGAAGATCCTAAAGGCTTCCGAACAGAATCAGGGGTATTTCTGCATCGTCCAACAAATTTCTCTTTTTTAAGATGCTGAAAATTGCTTACAGTAAGTTTATTAAACCTCTTCTAAGATGTTAACTCGAATAAAAAAATAGACGTGTATAAATGCTTAGGAGGTTATCGAACAGTAGCATTCTATCTATACTTGTAGGATTTTCCCTTTTTATTATAATATTAAATCCTGCATCTAATATAGCGGTAGCTATGAAACCTCCTATAGGAGACAATTCTCAAATTATTTATCAGAGCTATGAAAATGCTACTTTCATTTTTTATCCAACTTTTGATGAAATAACAAGAGGAGAGGATGACCTCAATCTGACCATGAAATTCAGTTATGAGAATGATACTTTGATTCCGGATTCAAGCATTTATTATAATATAACTAACACACTGGATGAAAAAATTTTCGAAGAGACAGTATGGACAAATACAACTGCTGAATTTAATCGTACAATTCCATGGCAGACCTTCAATGGTCAAGATGAGGGAAACTATACGATTGCTGCGGTTGCGAATAGTACTACTACTACATCTTATAATATTACAACTTATTTTACTCTCATAGTTCTTGAATTTGGACAAGTAAGGATGTTCTTTCCATTAAATCCTGCATTTCTCATTAGGAATCAAGATAACCAAGTTACTTGTATTATTACGAATGTAGGTGGAACTACAGTCACTAATGTCTCAGTAACTAATGAAATTACAAAAACTGGAACAATTGGTTCAATTACAAGATCTTATTCTATTAACAATTTAGAAATTGCTGAAGGAGCAGTCCACAATGACACAATAGGGTTTTTTCCAGATACTTATCTCTATCAAAAACATTCTTTCACCATTATATATCGAACAATAGATGATCCAGAGACGCAAAGAGTGTATCTTAGTGACCCTATTGAAATAATTGTGATGCCTGATATTGTTGTTGAAAGTTTTCTGTTACCAACAAATGTGACCATGGGAGAGAAGTATATTATTACGACTGAAATAATTAACAATGAAGAAGAATCACTAATTATTGTCCCAAATGTTCTTTGCGATCAAATCAATTTTGATGATGCTGATGGAACTGCTATATTGATTCCAGAGGGTAGTAATATAGTCTCCATTTCTGGAAATCCTCTAGTAGATGGAGTATATTCACTCAACTTTGGTTTAGAACTAGAATGGACTACTGTGTCTGAAACAAAGTGGTATTCAATCTTGCTTCTCACACAGTATCAAATCATCGATATCATTCCACTAGAAAATCCCCCCATGATTCTACAACCCAAGATATTTTTTGCCTTTGTTTTTTCATCTCTATTCGTAGGATTAGTTTACTTTTCAAGAGATATTATACTTGGTATTGCTAGAAGAACTAGAACAACCAGTTCTCGGATTTTCCCTGAAGTTTCTTATCTTTTAGAAACAGTTATTCTAGACGGTTCAAACATTGCTTGGGAAGAGAAAAACAACTCTAACAAACCACAAATTAATAACATTGAATCCATGATTAACCGATTGAGTAGAGCCAATTTTAAGAAAATTATAACTGTAGCTGATGCAGCATTACGCTATCAGATAGATGAACAAAAAAGATTAGACAGATTAGTTAGGGAAGGAGCTATGAAAATGTTACCCGCAAGAGTTGATGGAGACAAGTTCATTCTAAGGATAGCAGAAGAGGAAAATGCTATGATTGTAAGTAATGATATGTTCAAGGAATTCAGAGAATCAACACCTTGGATTGATGAAAGAAGGATTCCTTACACTATTTTAGATGGAGAAGTGTACTTGCATCCTACTTCAGTTCTTCCTTCAGTTGAAATAGTTAGTAGAGAGGATAAAGAGAGAAAAGAAAACGATAATACCTTTGAAAATTAATTTTATATAACAAAAATCTGATAAAACCAAGTCATTATAAAGCACTATGATTATATAATTTTGAACATACTATGAATATGGACGAAGGGTATCAAGATTTTTCTAATTTGAAAACAGGTTATAATGATAACTTAGAGTTAGAAAATCTTCCAAAGGATTATTTCTATAGTACAGAATATGATTACATGACGCTACCAGAGGTCCAACTATTATTAACTTTGTCAGATTCGAATATTTCCTACAGTTTTTCAGGATTAAGAAAAACAACACTGCTGCATCAGCATCAACTCGCTAAAGCTCTAAAGAGATTAATTGATAGGGGCCATATATCCAAAAGAGACAATGGTACATATGAAACAACTAATACTGGTAGCAAATATACAACAGAATTAATCAAAGATTTAATCAGCAATAAAGCAGTAAATATTCAGAACAATAGCTTTTACTCTCAGTGGAAAAAAATTCATCTAATTCCACCTCTAGAATCTGAATTATTAGTATCAGTTTTTGAAAAAAGATGGTTTGGGGGTTTTAGATTCCTATTCAAAAGAGAAAACAAAGATGGAACTGAGTTATGCTGGGAAGATAATGACAGTAATAGAGTTTATTTGTATATTCAAAAAAGAGGTTCAATCGAATTTGAATATAGAGCGACTGTCCCTAGTTACAGTAAAATGGAAGAAGCTACAAACTGGATAAGTAATAAGATTCTAAATCTAGAGGAAGTTAAAGTAGAAATTGAAGATTATGAAATTGTTGATGATTTTGAGAAAAATACATATAATTAGGTAAATCATTCATAGAACACTAAATATTTAAACAAAATAAAGAAAAAATAATGAGGAATTAAAATGAATAATCCGAATTTTAATGGAATGGGAAATAATAATCCATTTATGGATCCCAAGCACGGAACAACAACTGTTGCTGTAAGATTTAAAGGAGGAACAGTTGTAGCGGCAGATAGAAGAGCCACTATGGGATCTTTTATTGCTTCAAAGAAAGCTCAAAAAGTCCATGAACTTAATGAATACACTGTTGCCACAATTGCTGGATTGGTTTCAGATGCTCAATATCTGATTCATCTGACAAGAGCTAATCTCAACCTATTTGATCTTGGGAGAGGATATCCTCCTACTACAAAAATGGCAGGTAATCTATTAGCCTCTATCATGTATGGACAATATAGGGCATATTTTCCATATTATGTCTCTATGATTGTTGCAGGTTTGGATAAAGATGGTCCTCATATCTATACTTTGGATATGGCAGGTGGAATCACAGAAGAAGACTTTGCATCCACTGGTTCAGGTTCTCTAGTTGCCTATGGTGTTCTAGAATCAACCTGGAAAGATGGACTGACTGAAGCTGAAGGACTCAAAGTTACAATATCCGCTTTGGCTACAGCTATTAGTAGAGATGCAGCAACTGGTGATGGAATGGATGTTCTAGTAGTGAACAAAAAAGGTGTCAAAAGGATGGCATCTGATGAAGTAAAAGGTTACTTGGAGGCATAAGAAAATGTTAGGACCACAATCAATGGGTTACGATAGATCACCTTTAATGTATTCTCCTGAAGGGCGTATCATTCAAACAGAATACGCTAGAGAATCAGTTAGAAGAGGAAGTATAGCAATAGGAATAAAAAGCAAACACGGTGTTGTTTTAGCTGGATTGTTAAGAGTAGTAGATCTTAATGAACCTGATTTGAAAATCCATAAAATCTCTAATACTATTCAAGCAATTTTCGCAGGTGTTGCTGCTGATGGTCGTATTTTGATAAGTCAAGCTCGCGTTGAAGCAGAAATATTCAAGTTAACATATGCAGTTCCGATGGATGTTAGAGGCTTAGCAGTTAAGACTGGCGATTATGTCCAAATGTTTACTCAACAAGGTGGATTAAGGCCATTTGGAGTTGGAATGTTGTATGGAGGACTAGACGAAACTGGACCAAGTTTACAATTTGTAGATCCTGGTGGTGGAGTAGTCTCATGTAAAGCAAAAGCCATGGGTGAAGGAGATTCTGAAGCTATTGCTTACCTAAAGGAAAAATATTCTGATGAATTAACAACCGATGAGATGATTAAAATAGCTAAAGAAGCCATTCACAAAGCTGCTAGAGATGTAGAATTAACAGATGACAACATAGCTATTGAAATTATGCCCTATAAGGCATAATCTATCTTTTTCTATTTACACCAAATTTATATTCGCAAAACTATATTTTTGTGAAGAGGATTATGAAAGTTTTTCTATCAAAAGCTATTAGAGTAAACGGAAACGATTGGAAATTAGCTTGTGATAGTACTAACTCACAACACTATCCTCTCGTTTTTTATAGCCATGCTCATTCAGACCATATCCCAAGAAAGTTACCAAAAACGGATATAATATCATCACCAATAACAAAGATTCTATTGAAGAATTTTGTGTCAAATTTTGATGATGGAAATTTCTTCGATTCATATTCTATTGATGATGTTACTTTCAAACAAAAATCTAGTGGCCATATTGTAGGCTCTACTGTATTGAAAATTGAATCTTCTGAAGGAAAACTTGTTTATACAGGAGATGTTTCAATACGAAATAAGGGATTCTTAGAACCTTTTTCACCAGAAAAATGTGATATCTTAATTATTGAAAGCACATTTGGTTCGCCAGATTACGTCTTTCCATCTTATGATAGTGTAATAAAGGAAGCACAAGAACAAATATCCCATTATTTGGATAACAATATCCCCGTAGTTTTAATGGGTTATGCCTTAGGAAAGGCACAGATGTTGTATAATGCTTTTTCCCATCTTTCTGAAAATATAATTATGCATGGAGCTAATTTCAAGATTAATTCCCTGCTTCTAGCAGAGAAAATTAAGGGAGCCATAACTGCAATGGATTATAAAGAAGCAAAAGAATCTAATTTCCTTGAACAAACTAGTAAATGGATTCTTTTTACACCTCTGAAATCTGGACGAGATTTCTTTTTTTCTTATTTGAAGAAAAAATATAACGCGAAATTGTTTGCATTTAGTGGTTGGGCAATATCAAACAGCTATAAATTCAGAATGTCGGTTGATCATAGTTATCCTATAAGTGACCACGCTGACTACAATGAATTGTTAGAGATTTGCAAAAAAAGCAACCCAAATCAGATTTATACGGTCTATGGACATACAACAAGATTTGCAGCAGAGTTGATAAAACATGGATTTAACGCAATTCCCCTATCTAAGCAGACACTACTAGATTCATTCTTCTAGATATTAATAACTTGCAATTAAATCTTCAATTCTCCTTTCTTTATAGAGTATTTCATTCAAATGTACAACCATTATTGGGATATTTCGTCTTGCAAGGAAATCCCTTGCATTAGAACTAATTGAATTACAGATTAAAACTAACTTCTTCAGCTTTAGTGAAATAATTATTTCTTCCAATTGGAGTAATTTGTTTGTAGGAATTGTACGTTTCCAGTTCATTGTCACGATACCAATATCGAGACTTTCGAGATAGAAATCTATCACATATTTCCTTCTACCAAGCTTAAAAGCAGCATTTTCTCTAACCGGTACATTTCTCGATTCTAATTCATTTCTAAGCACATAATTTATGATAGATTCTTCATTATTCATTAGAAGAAAGAAAGAGACTTTATTAAAAACAAGGATTAATATCAGCATAATATACTGGAAACATCTAAGAACGCAATGTATTGACAAAAACCATGAAACTAGGAAATTTGAAAAAATGTAAAAAAAGAGTTTTTGGCCAAAAACTCAGCTGAAAATGTACTTCATATCCTTTATATTGGAAATACGCATAAGTATCCTATCGAAAAACGAAACATGTTTCTTTACCATAAACTTAGGTGTATCTGTGTAGATATAGATATAATCAATTTTCTTTCTTTTAATTTCAAATTCCTTATCTTTGATTTTATAGACTACTTTGTCATCTTTTAAGCTAGTTAATATACAAGCAATTCCTGTTTCAATTTCTTCTTTCGTAAAGAGAACAACAGATTTTCCTATGGTTGATTCTATAAGTCCTGTTTGATTTTCCTTTTTATCATAGTTTAATCTTACTAGTACAGGTGGTAAATCAATAATAATGTCTTTACCATTCAATTCAAATGTTTTCATTTTTCCATTATCATCTGTTTTCAGAGTAATTAAGGAAGAAGCAAGATTATTTTCAAAAGAGAAAATCTCTAAAACAGCTTTTCTATCTAATCCGTCATTGTAACTAAATACTTCCTTACCAACAAAATCTGTGAAATATGATATTGGCTTACCTGTATAATCTCTTTCAAATGTTTTCAAAGGATTGTCTGTCTGTTGAAAAGTAAAAGTTGGTCGTTGAGTTTTTTCATCTTTCTGCCATGAAATTAATTTGCCTATTTTCCCATTTTTTAAGACGTACTTGTCATCTACAATAGCATCATGTATAACATAATCTGTAAAGAGTATCTTTTTAGCTTCATCCTTTGTTTGAATATTCAATAAAAGAGGTCTAACGATGGTATCACTTATTTCAATGTCAGTCACTTCACCTTCAATACAATCATCAAAAATACGGTCATATGCAACGACATATCTCCCCTTTAGCATTGAAATCAAGTCGTTCATTCTTGTGATCTCTAGAAACGATTCTACTCCTTTTTCCCCATGATATTCAGTATATCTCTCAGAAATAAGTTTGGAGAATTCATCTCTCTTTTTACTCAACTTTTTAATCGATTTTCTTCTTATGAAATTTGGAAGAACAAACCAAAAGGGTAATAGTGCACCCTTAACTGGAGAATAATCATCACTTATAACAGCAACTATCCTGTATGCAGTTCGGGGATGAGACATGAACATATTTGCTACCATATCCCACCTACCAGGTCTGTAAAGATGCCTGTAAAGTCTCATTGCAGCTTCACCTTGGAATCTTTGTTTTTCTTCTGGGGTGAACTCCCTACCTGTCAATAATTGTACATTTAGACCAAAGTCTCCTGCTACACCTTGATAAAAACCTTCAAGCTTATACAAAGCTTGAGCAAGTTCTTTACCATAACCAGCTTTCTTAGTTTGTAAATCAGCATCACCCTCTAAGATTCTAACAAATATATATAGAATAGCTATTATCCCATAACTAATTAAGAAATACAAACCAAATGGGATAAGACCTTTCACTGCAGCATAATCTAATGTTGTAGCTGGAAGTAAAAATCCTTTTTTGATAATCATTTCTATCCATGCTAATAATTGTAACCAAATAATGTGACCTCGACGATTGTGAGATAATTCATGAGCTACGATTCCGCGTATATCATCATCACTAAAATCATCTAAACTTGATGCAATAAGTGCAACTCTTTGATCAAAAAGAGGACCATATGCCATTGCATTCAAAATGGGTGCTTCAACAAATCCTACTTTGACTTTTCTCTTTGTTCCTATACGAACTCTAACCTCTTCAACAATCCTCAGAACTCTTTTGTCATTAGTTGGTTTAATTCTTAATAAAAATGTAAGTAACCAACCCGAAATAAAATACATGAAAACTGAAAGAAGTATAATTATCTCCCATGGTCCAAGTGAAAGGAAAATAGTTCGCTGAACTAGAAGAGAATCTGTTTTTACTAGACCACCTAGATGATTTCCAGCACTAGGTAAAAGAGCACTGCCACCAATCGTGAAGAAATTAGATAATGTAAATGAATAAATACCAAGGTAATTCCATGTAAGATTATCAAATCCTGGAACTAATTTACCAACACCATAGAGTGCTACATATGCTAGAGCAAAAAGTGTCAAGTATAGAATTTGTGGTGACATTAAACGACTGACAAGTACGAATTTTTTCCCAAAGAATATCAGAGCA
>JAGLOH010000050.1 GCA_023139025.1 Candidatus Heimdallarchaeota archaeon
CAGGATTCGAACCTGCGACCTCCAGCTGTCTCCAGTATAAACTTCCGAAGGCTGGTGCCTTATCCACTAGACTACTGGCCCATACTATTTTTTCTTTCATTATACTTTTTATCTTTTCTGTTGAAAGCTTAACAATTGCTCATCACATATGATATTTAGAACTAAAAGGGATTTTGAAATATGAGAAAGAGATTAGCGAGGAATACCATTTTCAATCCATGAATTTATGAGTCTCTCGAACTCCTTTTTCTTTTTTATAGATTGAGTTTGATATGCATAAATCTGTGACATTGCTAATCCGCCAAGTTCAATATAAGCCTCATCCATATCACATATTGCAGAGATTCTAGCTTTCCAATTCTCATCAGTATCTGCTTGTTGAGCATAAGACACGAACAATTTCAATATTTTTTCGATCTTTGAAGAAACAGCTGACTCATCGGTAACAGGTTTTGTGGTAACGTTTATTTTAGCAGGTTTAGATTCTTCTCTAGGTGTTGGTTTAGGCTCAGGTTTGGGTTCAGGTTTTGATTCAGCTTTTGGAGCTGGTGTAGTAGAGGGTTTTTCAACTTCTTGTGATTCATCAAAAATGTTTTCCTTAATAATAGGTCTTGACGAGCTTGCTGAAGGTGAAGGCATAGATTCTTTTTGAGGTTCTTCTCTAATTGGTGCAGATTCCTTCTTTTCAGAAACTGAAGAGGGAGTAGCGAATTTTATCTGATCTGGAGAAATTGTATCTGCTGCTTTGGGTGCAGGCATAGAACCGGTAGATGCAGTAGATGCAACCTTTGAGGAAGCTGTAAAAGCACCCTTTGGAACAGACAATGTTATGTGAGGAATCTGCCTTGCATTAATGATTGCTTCTAAACCTATGTCAATTGGTTCAACTAATGGTTTTAGAGAGGGCGTTTCTGCCCCAAGTTTTAGTATTTTTTCTTTTAGGGTTTGACTTCCAGCTGTCATAAGACTAAGTTTTTTTCTAAGCTCTTGGTTTTCTTCTTGCAGTTTTTCTTCTCCTTTTTCAGCTTCGGTTTCAATTGATTCAATTGAACCCATCAGAGCATGCATCTGCAGTTGAAGTTCTTCTCTTTCAGCGTTAAACAAATCCTGTTGTAATCGTGTATCTTCTATTTCTTTATCTAGATCTACCTTCTCTTTTTGCAAGTCTTCAACTAATTTAGATAGATGATCTAATTCTGTTGTCAGTTCACGAACTTTTTCATCTGATTGTGTTTGAGACATTTTTTCTTGAAGTTTTTCAAAAAGTTTAATTCTACGCATTGCTAATTGAGGAGAAATATTTTCTTTTTTCATGAAATTAAGAATATACTCTAAATCGTGGGGTTGAATGCTGTACTTCTTAAGAAGTTCTTCTATGGAAATGTCCCTTTCACTCATAACCTTCATTTAAATCATACTAAGATTTAACTTAATAAAGTTTAGTTGTTGGCGGGGAAAGGAAACGTTTTTTTATCTGGATGGCCTTTTTTTTCCAAGGTGAGTTGATGGTTGAGCTTAAAGGATTGATGGTAAATAGATTAATTGTTTTACTTCAAATTTTCATATTTCCAGCATACTTCTATGTTTGGATGAATATAGAACCGATGAAAAGTGTAACTCTAGATGGTTTCTTTTTCTGGGGAACCAATCCTTTATCAGGGACACCAGAAGCAGTTATATTACGAGGTATAGCTCCACTAATTTTTGCACTACCATTTTCACTTGTTTCTTTGGTTAAAGCAACACGAGTCGCTAGTTCATACGAGCTCATGTGGAGGGCTTTAGGAAAAGTAAGAATCGATACAAAAATCTTTTACATGGTTAATGCGATTTTCTGTTTGTTCTTCTTAATATTGCCATTTGGTGCTCCTTTAATATCTGTGTTTGGAGCGTTTTTTGCAGTCAAACTAATATTATATGCATTTGGAGTCAAAAAGAATGTACCTACTATTTTAGTTGTCATCCCAGGATTATTTCTAGCTGCCATCCCTTTGATGATAACAATTGCTTTCTTTGCTGAGTATTCACAGGTGTTTGTACCAATTTGGAGCCTATGGACAGGTTACGCGCCAATTTTCTATGGAGTGGTTTTATGCTTAGCTTGCGCGATTGCTATAGGTAATTTTCTGATGCTTCTTAGAGAGGGAGCCTCACAAGTATCCTATAAGAAGGAAATTGCTGATAGAATTGGTTTAATTATTAAGTTGTTCTTGTTTGGAGGAATCTTAGCACTCTTTGCTTTTGTTGATAAATGGTCATTGAATGGTCTTTCAATATTCATTATCAATATTATAGCTGTTGCACTAAGTGTATTCGAAACATTTGTGCGCTGGAGAAAGCAAATGATGAAAGAAACAGGTTCAGGTGGAAGAATAATGGTTATTCTCTTCATTGCTGTAAACTTCTTTGTTAAATATATGGCAAGACCTGAAATAGCAATCACAATAATTGTTGCATTGTCAGCTTGTATATTCTTTGCGCTCTTCATTGTAGCGTATAAATATGCTACAGATGAAACATTGTTTGAGTAATTACTCGTTGAATTAAGGAATTAATAATTAATTCCTAACCAAAATTTTTATATGCCGACTTATGAAGTCCTTATTAATTCCCCCCAGCTTTGAGAGGGTTCCAATGAGCAGCAAACATAATGATACAGAAATAACTATAAAGATTGAAGAAAATACTGAGAAGATAATAAAGGAAATCTTAGCTGATCAGAAAAAAACAATTGCTTCTGTCAACAAGGAAACAGAAGGAAAGATCAAAGCAATTCAAGAAAAGATTGTAGAAGAAGCAAAAATCAGAGCTGATTCTGAATTTTCAAAAAAGAAAGCAAAGAAAGAGCTTGAGCTTAAACTTCAAATTACAAAACATAGAGACGATTTGGTCTATGGTCTCATAGAAAAAGCAAAAAAGAAAATAACTGCTTTCACAGGTACCAAAGAGTATGAGAAAAGTCTTGAAAAATTGGTTTTAGAAGCTGTTTTAACTCTTAAACAACCTGAAATTACTGTTTTATGTAGAAAAGAAGACAAAGATATATTCTCTAAACAGTTTTTTGACAATGTTTCTAAACAAATCACAAACAAAGAACTTAAAGTGAAATTTAACCTGTCAAAAGATTTTATCAAATCAATCGGTGGAATAAAGATAGAGTCCACTGATGGAAAAATCAGCATTAACAATACTTATGAGAAGAGAATTGAAAGGTCATTAGATGGGTTAAAAAGAGAACTCTCAATATTACTCACACAAGAAAGTTGATATCTATGAGCAAAAAAATCTGGGCAAAAACAAGTGTGTTTCTTTTATTGGCTATATTTATGTTACATCCGTATTCAAACGTTGCTAGAGCACAAACAGATCAATATATTGGTGCGTTTAATGGCCGCATTTCTGAAACATATATTACTAGAAACACTAGGGTTACAATTCAAGCAACTATTGTTAACTTTGGTGATTTAGAAATTGAAGTAATATCCTTCAATGTTGATTTTATTCATTTAGGTGGAAATGACAGATTCAACACAACTTACAGTATAAATTATGATTTTGATCACAGAACTCTTGAACCTGGAGCTAGTTTAACAGGCACTCTTAGGGAAGAAATTACAAGTCCAGAAGCGGATTATAATGTATCAATATACTTCTTAGCACTTGATGTTTATCATCCACATGCAACCTTTGGACCTAGTGCTGTAAATTACATAGCTGCTGAAAATATTACAGTATCTGTTGTTGATTTCGGCGGACCTTCAAACATAATTTTAGGTATTGGTCTAGCTTTTGCTGCCGGTGTAGGAATTGTTGTGATTGTAATTATTTATGGTTGGTTAAAAGAAAAATTAACAAAGAGAAGATATTAACTGAGTTAAATTTAAGTTAGATTTAGCAACCAACTTTTAGGAAGGTAAACCAAACCTTCTTTTATCATTTGTAAAAGAATTTTTTCTAGCTTGTTTAACCCAATATTAAATAAATCACAACTTCTGATCAAATCATCTAAAGTTCCTGAAACATTCCCCTTTACCAGATGTAAAATAGTATCAGATAGCGATGCTGAAGGTATATCGGGGAGTTCAATTTGTTTTTGTACATAACTTTCAATTAAATTGGCAATTAACTCAACATGGGAATCAGCAATAGAAAAAAATTTCTCTGCTAAGTCTGTATTTAGATTTCCAGCTTTAAGAAAAACATCACAGTCGTGAGACGATTTATTACAAATTATTGCTTCTCCAGAAGTGTAAGTGATGATTTTACTACAGTTATTACAAAATCTGTGTCTGTAATTATCTGGAATTTCATTGATTGTCTCACAATTGTTGCATCGAAAAAGAATTCTCATTCATCTACTTCCTCAAACAATTTTCGTGCAAAGATCAAAAAACCAGTATGACCGATCATTCTGGTTTTAGGTCGGATAGCATGTGGTTTTAGTTGAATATCTCTACGTATCAATTCAAAAGCTTGTATGTCACCAAAACTGAATTCAAGAAATTTGGTAAATACTTTTTCAATTTGATTATATGTTGGTAAGAAGACTGTAATTATTCCACCATATTTTAAGGAGTCAAAAGCATATGGAATTACTGTACAAGGGTCACCTAAATCTAGAACTACGGCATCAACGTCCTTTTCATCAAAACCAGTTGAAACATCCTTAAGTTTCATAGAAACATATGATTCAACTCCAATTCGTGAAAGATTTTTCTTTGCTGTATTGAATGCATCTTCTCTGTTTTCATATGTGAAAACATGTCCAGCTGAACCAACATATGTTGCAAGAATTGATGTTAAAGCTCCGCTACCTGTACCTGCTTCAATAACTCGACTACCAGGTTTTATTCCCCCGTTTAATAAGATTGATCCTGCATCTTTTGTATATATTATCTGAGAACTGTGAGGGATTTGTTTAAGAAAATCACTAGGAATTGGGTTGTAGATAGTTAAACTGAATGATTTGTTGGTTGTTACTTTGATTCCAAATGGTTTTCCTATGATTTGATCAAAATCAAAAAAACCTTTATGGCAATGAAATTGTTGTCCACTAATTGCTTTAGCTAGCCATCTTTTCCTTTCATCTAGAACAATTAATACATCAGAGCCAGCAGTAATTTGATCATTTTCATTAGATGTTGCCATAGAATTCAAGCAAAAAAAGGAATAAGAGAATAAAAATTTATTTTTCTAGTAGAGAAACCTTCAGATCTTTTTTCCATACATGTTATCGGTACTACTCCCGATTAATTTTATAGCTTGTTTCCTTGAAATAAGCCGTCGTATAAGGAAAGTAACAAGTTTGTTAGTTATACCAGGAACGAAACTTGGTCTTTTCCCCAGTTTAGCAATAGCTTCTTGAGCTACTTTCATAGGATCCATTGGTTTAGGTACTAAAAAGCCTGGATCATCAGGTTCTGTAGCCATATAATTTGGAGTATTTGTAGCTCCTGCTGCGCAAGCCAAAACATCAATATTGTGAGCTCTTAGTTCATACCATAATCCCTCTGCTAAGACGATATTATAGGCTTTAGTTGCAGCATAATGAGCTGTTAATGGAGTACCTTGAAAGCCAGTCATTGAACTAATTAAGATGATTCCGCCCTTTTCTCTCTTCTTCATCAGCTTTCCAAAGTGATCAATCAAAATTGCAGGTCCTCTGCAATTTATATTAATGGCTTTAAGATGTTCCTCCATATTAAAATCCAGAAATAATCCTATAGGAACAATAGCAGCATTATAAACTAATGTGCCAATCTCTATATCTATTGTGTGTTCTTTCAGAATATTGAATGTAGAAGACTCTGCTAAATCTGCACTAATAATTCGAACTTCTACCCCATATGTTTTTTCTATTTCAACAGATAATTCTTCAAGTAATGGTTTTCTCCTTGCAACCAGAACAAGATTGATTCCTTTCATTGCAAGCACTCTTGCAAAAGCCTCTCCGATTCCTTGAGATCCACCAGCAATCAGTGCCCAAGGACCGTATTTTTGTTTAAATTTCTCTTTTTTCATGTTCAAAACTACTACTCATCAAGGTTCATTATAAAATTAAGTATTGAAATTTTACATGGTTGTAATGGTATATTTCTAATATTGTGGAAAAAATTTGAGTAGAAAAAGGAGAAAAATGAAAAGAAAAATCAAAGAAAGTTTTTCTCTTTTAAAATATCTGCTAGTTTTGGATAGCCAATTTCTTCAAGTTCATATCTTACCCTAACTATTGGTTTATTGACTTTAACTAGTCGAGTTATATCTATTGGAGTTGCTGAAACAACCACATCACAATCTGTATTATTGATAGTTTCTTCTAAATCCTTGAGCTGCTGTTCAAAATAACCCATGGCCGGAAGAAGAGTACCTATTTCTGGATATTTATCAAAAGTCTCTTTCATACTTCCAACTAAATAGGGGCGAGGATCAACAAGTTCCTTTGCACCAAATCTTCTAGCTGCAACAACTCCAGCACCATATTTCATTTCACCATGAGTTAATGTTGGTCCATCTTCTATTACCAAGACTCTTTTTCCTTTAACTAACTCGGGGTTATCTACAAAAATAGGGGAAGCAGCTTCAATTATGACTGCATTAGGATTAGCTTTTCGGATATTCTCCTCAAGTTCCATAACATTCTTGTAATCTGTTGTAGTTATTTTATTGACAACTACAACATCTGCTAGGTTGAGAGTTGTTTCTCCTGGATGATATGAGGTCTCATGTCCCACCCTGTGTGGATCTGCTATAACTATTTGTAAATCAGGTTGATAGAATGAAAAATCATTATTTCCTCCATCCCAGAGAATGACATCTGCTTCCTTTTCAGCTTCTCTTAAAATAGCCTCATAGTCCACACCTGAGTATATTACCAAACCTTTGTCAATATAGGGTTCATATTCTTCTCTTTCTTCAATAGTTGTTTCATGTTTATCTAAATCAGAATATTCAGCAAATCTTTGAACAGCTTGTTTAACAAGATCACCATATGGCATTGGATGACGAATAGCTACGATTTTCTTCCCAGCATCATGTAAAAGTTGAACAATTTTACGGGAAGTTTGGGATTTACCACTACCAGTTCTAACTGCACATACACTGATTAAGGGTTTAGTGCTCTTAATCATTGTACCTTTAGTACCTAAAAGAGAAAAAGCTGCTCCACATGCGTTTACAAGTGATGCTTTGTGCATAACATATTCATGTGTAACATCAGAATATGAGAAAACTACCTCGTCTACATCATATTTCTTGATAATTTCTACAAGTTCACTTTCATCATGAATGGGAATACCATTAGGATATAGTTCTCCAGAGAGTTCAGCAGGATATTTACGATCAACAATATCTGGGATTTGTGTAGCAGTAAAAGCTACAACCTCATAAGATTCATTGGTACGATAATATGTGTTGAAGTTATGAAAATCCCTTCCTGCTGCGCCCATAATCAATATTTTTCTTCGTTTTGTGCTCATCATTGACCCTCAACGCTTTATAATTCGAACTATCAGTTGCGTATTAAAAAATTTGTGATTTACTAGCGAAGTAAAACAGAAAAAAAATAGCTTAATAAACCACCCCAAAGATTGCTTAAACTTTTATTCTAAATCTTAGAACCAACCCATCATCTATAGAAACCTTTGTTACTCCATGCAAACCTGAAGATCGACAATATACATGTGAATTATTTCTGTTTTATTTTTCGGTTAATATACCATTGCATCAAAAAAATAATTCCTATCGATATTAGGAGTCCAAGAAAAGTTGCTACAATAAGTGATATACTACGTATTTTACTAGAAAGATTTTTGGTTGCAAAATAAGCAATACCCATCCCACCAATACTAAAAATAAAAGGAGCTGTAAATCCTAAAGCCAACATTTTCTTTGTAACTACAGGGGATTCTTTTTCACTCATCTTAATATTAAATGGAGAGTATAACATTAAAATTTTATTAAATGAGCACTTCAAACTAATTATCATCTAAATGAGATAGATGATTGCACACAATAGTTATGACATGTGATGCTAGATAATCCTTTTCTCCCAAACTAATAGGAATATAGTTAATATCAAACAACGCTTTTTCTTGTTCATCGGACAAGTCGTGCTGACTTCCTAAAATAAAGCACAAAGAAAGATTATTTTGAGCAAGTATCTTTTGTTTATCAATGGATAAACCTTCAGATGTAAGATAAAAGATTGAGGAATCTTTAGTAAGATTATCTAATAATTTACTAAAACGTATCACTCTATAATTTGCGTTGTATTCTTCAGGGCTTGACAGTACATCAAGCATCATGTAGGTAGAATCAATTTCATTTTGAAGAGTACTAAATTTATCTGAAATTGGAATGCTTAACACCTTTTGTTCTTGCTCATGGGACATATAAATTAATAATTGAATCTCCCTATTTATTCTGTTATTCCATCTGCTTAAATTTAGCAAACAGCGTGAAAGAACATCTAGTCTTTCTTGGCCCCCTACGACAGATTTTATGGTTTTTTTAGTTGTGCTTCTTATAGTTGAAGAAGGAATCAAAAAGATTAATTTCAAATGTTATTCCCCCAGCTTAAGAAAAGAATAAAAGAAGAAGATTGAAGAGCTATCGTCCTCTTCTATCACTTTTAGATCTTATGTTTGTTCTCCCTCTATGAATAGAGCAAGAAATACAATAATATGCAATCTTCTTATGACGAGGAATATAAGCACCTTCATCTCTAAGTTCTTTAGCTAACCGGTAATCTACTGCACTGGAATAGACGCTGAATTTTTTAGCTTTATCAGTTGGTACTAATTTTCCGCAAGAATGGCATTGAACTGATGTGGCTCTACCTCGCTTTCCTCCAGACCTTCCTCCAGATTTTCTCTTTTTAGGCATGTTAAATATTCACCTTCATTATACTGTACCTAAATCAGAAACAAAGTTTGAACTTTTAAATTTGTTGAAAAATGAGCGAGAAATGTCTATGAATCAATTTCTTTTGAAAATAGCTTCTCATAGATTTGTTTGAGATATAGTTCTGCGTCATCCATCACTTCCTCACCAAACTTAGTGATTACATAGTATTTTCTGTCGATTCTTTCTTCACTATTTCTCATTTCTGTTTTTTCTACCAGACCTTCCCTTTCAAGAAGATATAGTATTGTATAATTTGTTACAGTAGCTGGACTAAAATTGAACCTTTCTTGGATTTCTTGTTTCAACTGATAAGCATATTTTGGCTTTTCTCTTAGAAGTTTTAAAACCCAAATCCAAAGTAAATCAATAGTGAGATTCTTTACTAGACGTTGATATGCCTTGGATTCTTTTGAACCTTCAGCTGAATTTTCAGAACTCATCGTTTAAAGACAGAAATAACTTGTTTAAAAAATTTCAGTAGAAATGAAAAGGAAATTATTTTAGTGGAACATACAATGAGGATCTTGTTGCTCCAATACCTGGGGCCCCATGACGAACTACTTTTGTACTTGGTGAGAATTCACCTAGGAGGTGCCCAATCATTTGAGGTTGAATTTCAATTTCTAAAAATTCACGACCATTGTAGACAGCTATTGTTGCACCCACCATTTCAGGAAGAATAGGCATATCTCTAACATGAGTGCGGACTATAGGTTTCTCTCCTCTATCTCCAGGTTCCATAGCCCTTCTAATATCCTCTAATAATTTCTTTCTACGTGGAGTCCAAAATTCTTGACGAGATAAGCTCCTTCTTCTTCTTGAAGGTAATAAGTTTAATATTTCATCCATGGACATTTGTTTTAATTCTTCCAATGTATATCCTCTATACCTGAATTTACGAGAAGACACCTTATTCAACCGAGTTAATTGCCTTTGGAGTCATTTTAAACCTTTTGATTTTTGTTCGTATTCTATGCATGTTTTAGATAGTTACAACTTTAAGAAGATATGTTGAGAATAACCACCCAATTAGAACTAAGATAAGAGAAAGAAAAACAGGTATTGGTAATCCTGGAAATTTACCATATCTAAAAAGCATATTTTCTGT
>JAGLOH010000500.1 GCA_023139025.1 Candidatus Heimdallarchaeota archaeon
TCACTGCATCCTCCCGCTGTTTTAACCAATTCTCCTCTGTAATGGTTTGAACATCCTCTAACTAGTTCAACAAATACTTTAGAAAACCAGTAATCGGGGTAATCCAATATTCTTTCTGTTGAAGGTATGAATTCTTCAAATATTTCAGTTCCTAATATACTCTTTTCTTTTACGAGTAAAGCACCGTTTTTCTTCTCAAAACTAAATCTATCTGCGGATTCTTGCTCTTGAAAAAAACTGAAATCAAAATCACATCTGATTAACTCTTCTATAATTCTCTCGCCTTCACCAATAACACCCACATCGAATTGAATTTCCTTGATTAGATCCTTCTCCGAAAGAATAGGACCGCCAATGATTATTTTGCCATTCTGTTGCTTTTTTGATATTTTTTTAACTGCTTTTTGGACAGCTACTTTGTCCACAGACATAGCGCTGATGAGAAATAAGTCAGATGAATTAATACCTTCATCGTTTTCTTCTATAAAATCTTCTACTCTTTTTATTCGAACATTTACCTTGTATTTTTCAAATACTCCTGCTACTAATCGTGGACCTGCTCCTATAGCATCCCTTGAAAATTTCCTTCTCCCCTCATTAGCAGCTAAGGCATCCACGATTAGAACATTCATTAATCGCAAGTGTTCTTCCACATATTAAATTATTTCTTTACAAATATAACCGCGCTAAATTTGAGAAAATAAAATTCAAATAATTTAAGTTTAGATGAAAAGATATAAATAACATCTTGACGATGGGTAATTTGTGCTTGAAGACGAATTATGTATGGTATGTGGCTTACCTCAAGATCTTTGCGTATGTGAAGAGATAGCCAAAGAAGAACAGATTATTAGGGTTTTTATGGTTAAACGAAGATACGGTAAGAAGTATACTCTTGTTACTGGTATTGATCCAAATGAAGTCGATCTTAGTGCTTTAGCCAAGAAATTGAAATCAAAACTTGCTTGTGGTGGAACTTACAAAGAAGGGAGAATAGAACTTCAAGGAGATCATAGATTCAAAATCAAAGATATTCTAGAAAATTCTGGTTTTGCTGCAAACAATATTGAAGTACAATTCTAACTAAGGTGAACTACATTCGAAAATCCAAGAAAACTACCCGAGTAGATAAATCTTCCAAGGTTAAAAAAAGAAGAGGTCCTATTAGCGAAAATGTAAAAGTTTGTCCCGTTTGTTTTTTCCCTGCAAAAATTGAATCTAGTTTTTATGTCATGTATTATTTTACTTGTTCAAACGAAAACTGCAATTGGCAAGGTCCTACACCAGTTGAGGTACGGCTAGAGGATTATAAGGAATTTATTGATGAGCATCTTAAGGATTCTTCCTTCCAAGAAAGCGATAATTAGAAATATTTATCAAACTACCATCTACAATGGGATGTAATTATGAATCTTGCAATCGTTATAGATAGTTCTTCTGAACTACCTCAGAAGCTGTATCCGAAGTACAATATCTTTCCTCTAGGTTATGTTATAAAAGATTCTAACGATGAAACTCATAAAGAGCGAACACAGGTTCAAACATTACAAACAAG
>JAGLOH010000501.1 GCA_023139025.1 Candidatus Heimdallarchaeota archaeon
TGGAAGACTAGAAAGCGTTGTAGATCAGCATCTTAGTATTGGTTCAGGGGAATATCCACTCAAGAAAATTATGAAACTTCTTCCAGCAAATCAGTTAATTTCAATCGAAACTCCAAAACATGATTTTGTGAATTTATCTTCAGACATTAAGGATTTAAAAATACTAAAAGAAATAGAAAAAAAATTAGGATGAAAAGCTATTTCTTTAGTTTCTTCTGAATGATATAAAGTGGAACAAAAGGAATTAGAACTAAGAAGAAGCTACTTTGTTCTGGAGTAGCCCTAATTTCAATAAGAACTGTATCCACAGCTTGATTCCCAAAATAATCAAATAGAATCAAGGTAACAGTAAGATTTTGAGGAGAAATGTCACTCCAGTCAAACTCAATTGAGGTCTCATACCATTCTTCTGTTTCAATTTCAACAGAATTAACTAAAATACTATAATTCCATTTAGTTGCATCTGATACACTCCAAACAAAAGATACTTCTGTCTCATTATCATAAATCCAAAAATCTTCAGGTCCATCTACAACTGGATCGTTATTGTCAGTTATAACTGTATAAAGATTAATTACCTCAATTGCATCTAATTCAATAGTAACCTCAGATGCAGAAAAAATCTTAACATATCTTACTTCAGTAAATCCTACTGAATCAATATCAAACTCCTTGGTAGTATTTGATTGTCCAAGAGTGGTGAAAGGAGAAGAAAGGTCATTGCCTATCTTGATGATGTAAGTACCATTATTGATGTGTACCCTTAGATCATCACCGGTATCGTCAACACATATTTCATATCTCCCCAAATCAAAAGTTATATAACCAGACTCGTACGTCTCGAATATTCTAGCATACTCACCATCTGGTGCTCCAAGTGCGTTTTCTCCATCAGCATAAAACCAAGACAATTCAGTTATAATTTCATCAGCGTAATTATCTGCTGGAAAAATGTTTAATTCTAAATCGTTTTCATTTGTAAAATCAGAATATCCATTTACTGAAATTGTACTAAATATCAAAGCAGATATAGCAAATAAGAGTAACAATTGTTTAAATTTCATTAAAATTAGTTTATTTTACTATTATTTATTTCTTGTTAAAAAAGAAGAAAATATAGCAGCTTTTTGGTATTGCTTAAATTATTTCTTTAAGATTTTAGGTAAAATATTCTTTTTTGCTAGTATAGCATAAGTGGCAATTAACAATCCTGTCGTCACTATTATCACACTTGGAATTAGTATCTTATTGAGTAAAGACATTCCACCAGTATATAGATCAATAATAGTTTGTATTCCATCTTGATCTTCGATAACAAGCTGAAGTTTTTTGGTGTTTGTTGCTAGATCATCAATTGAAATGGAGATATTTTTTGGTTGCCATGTGGGAAGGAAGTCAAATGAGTTTTCGTAAATTATTTGATTATCTGCTAGGACTTTCACTGTTCCAGCTATTATGGAATCAATCTTATATCCATTCCACACAGTCAAATTGAGTTCCAAAATACCATTATCAACTTCGATGATACTTTGTTGTATTTCCGCTAAGGGCTTC
>JAGLOH010000502.1 GCA_023139025.1 Candidatus Heimdallarchaeota archaeon
TAGATTCCTTCATCATAAAAAACTTTTTCTTCAACACCCGGAAAAGTTCGCTCAGATTTATGTGCAGGGGAATCTTCTATTCTTTTTGGAAAAGTAAGAGGGATTTTTCCTGAAGGATTCACATCACCAAACAATACACTTGCTATAGCTCTTCCACCCTCCATTCCTGGATACCAAGCTTCTAGGATTGCAGGAATATCGTCAAACCATTCATCCATGGAAACAGGATTAGCGTTGATTAATATTACTACTGTATTGGGATTGATTTTAACAGTTTCATTGATTAGTTGTATCTGGTAGGCATTTAAACCTAGTTCTCTTCTATCCATTCCTTCTGTTTCATATCCATGTTCTTCTTTGCTTTTAGTTGTCTTATCACTAAATAGACTTGAATGGGAATCATGATTCAACCCCATAAACAAAAGAACAACATCAGCTTTAGAAGGATCTTTGATGATTTTTACTCTTCCTTTACATTTTTCCTTTAATCCTTGAAGTGGTGTAATTTCATAAGGAGGGGTAACAGCTGCAGCACCGCCGCATAAAAATTTTCCAAATTTCTTTTTCAAATTGGGGCCTAAAACTGCGATCTTTTGTATTTTCGTTATATCTAGTGGAAGTACATTATTTTCATTCTTTAGTAGTACAATCCCTTCTTCTGACATTTTTCTTGCTAATTGTTGATGTTTTTTAGTATTTCTTTCTCCTTTTGGAAGATTTTCTTCATCTTCAAACATTCCAACTCTTATATAGACTCTTAGTATTCGTCTAATCAGATGATTAATATCTTCTAGAGTAATTTTTTCTTCAGTAAATGCTTTGTATAATTTTGTTTTTTCATACAGAATTGGAATAGGCATTTCAATTGATAAACCAGCTTTAACAGCTTCTTCTGTTGAAGGTTGTGCAATACCTCTTTCTCTAGTTGCCCACCAATCAGTCATTACAAATCCAGTAAAACCCCACTTCTCAAAAAGAGTAGATTTTAGAAGTTTAGAACTTCCATTTACATATTCAGAGTTCACACGGTTATAAGCTGTCATAATTGTCCAGGGATTAGCTTTTTCTACAATTTCCTTAAATGCCTTCAAGTAAATTTCATGTAATGTTCTTTCATCGATTTCTGAATTGACTGTACGTCTGTTTGTTTCTTGGTTGTTAGCAACATAGTGTTTGGGACATGCAGCTATCCTTTGACTCTGTATTCCTTTAACGAATGGGATAGCTATCTCCTTATTCAGGTACGGATCTTCACTGTAATACTCAAAAGTACGACCATTAAAGGGTGTTCGATTAATGTTGATTCCTGGACCAAGAACACAAAGTCTGTTAATGGCTCTAGCCTCCCTTCCTATTGCTTCTCCACATTCGTGTGCTAACTTCCGATTCCATGATGCAGCAAGATTAATTCCACCTGGAAAATAAGTGTTCTTTCTAAGAAAACTTGAATGCCGTGAAATACCTAAAGGTCCATCCGTCATCTTGAATGTTTTTATCCCCAATCTTGGTATGGTATTAGTTTGAAATCTGAAATATCCAACCATAAGCTTA
>JAGLOH010000503.1 GCA_023139025.1 Candidatus Heimdallarchaeota archaeon
TTCTATTTCTGGAATTTCAATTGTACCTTTCTTAGTTGTTTTACCACCTTTGGTCAGTATCCAATCAAGTTTCAAGTTTTCTAGATTTATGAAACGATTTTTATTGTGAATTTCAAAAATACCATCTAAAATCTGAGCTGGAGTGATTGAAACATTCTGATATACTTTCTTAACTTCGAATAGGGAAGGATTGGGTGAACGATCTGGACGGACAATCCCATTAATACAAAAATTTGATGAATTTGGTTCATCTCCGAAATCCCCTCCATAAATCCAATATTGTTCTCCGTTTTCAGTATATCTTCTTAAACCTTGATCTACAAAATCCCAGATGAAACCGCCTACACAGTTTGGATATTTCTCAAACACATCCATGAATTCTTGAAAATTACCTAATGAATTACCCATTGCATGCGCATATTCACAGAGAATAAAGGGTTTATCAGCATACACTTTAGGAGAGATAGAACCATTGGGAAATCTGTATTTAATCCTTTTAAGTTCTCCAACTTCCTCTGATTTCTGAGGAGAGAAATACATGACACTAAAAACATCAGAGACCTTCAAATCGAAATCGTTTTCATAGTGAAAGGGTCTTGTTGCATCAATTTCCAAAGCTGCTTCCTTCATTTTATAGAATGGTTTACCAAAGCAAGCTTCATTCCCCAAAGACCACATAAAAATTGAAGGATGGTTTTTGTTTACTTCTACCATTCTTTCCATCCTATCAACAGCTGATATAGACCATTTATCAGACAGCTTAGTGCGGAGATATAACATACCTAGAAATCCGTGAGTTTCAACATTAGCTTCATCTAGAACATAAAGACCATATTCATCGCACAAACCATAAAATCTAGGATCAGCAGGATAATGACTTGTCCTTACAGCGTTAATATTATTTTGTTTCATTATTTTAATATCTTCAACCATTTGCCTGTAAGGGACTGTATAGCCACCGTCTTGATCAAAATCATGATGGTTTACACCTTTAAATAAAATTGATTGACCATTGATGAATATTTGACTTTCCTTAATTTCAACTTGACAAAAACCATATCTGCTAGACAGATACTCTATAATTTCACCATTTTCATCCTTAAGAGATAATAGCAGATGGTATAAATTTGGAGTTTCTGCTGACCATTTATCTGGATTTTTTATTTTTGTTTCAAACTCTATAATTTCTTCATTTCCAGGAAAAGCATCTATTTCTTTTTTTATTGCTGGACTTTGTGAAACCTCATCTAAGTTCTTATTGAGTAAAAACACCTCTAATGTAGGTCTGAGAAATGTTGAATCACTGAAATTTTTTATTTTAATCCTTAATTTGAGTATTGCATCTCTGTATATAACATCAAACTGACAGGAAGCAAAATAATCGAAAATATGCACTTTTGGTGTAGAATACAAGTACACTTCTCGATAAATGCCACCAAGAAACCAGAAATCTTGATCTTCAAGATAAGATCCATCAGACCACTTGTATACCTCAACAGCAATCCGGTTCTTACCTCCCTTGAGAAACATGGTTATGTTGAATTCAGC
>JAGLOH010000504.1 GCA_023139025.1 Candidatus Heimdallarchaeota archaeon
GCGAATCATACTCTATCTCAATTTCATTTATTGGGTACATATCCAAAAATTCTTCTTCAATTTCGATATCTGAATATTGTATATCGTAATATACGATTGAATTTAAACATAGTACAATTAGGAAGATTGACATTAAAGATGATATTCTTGTTTTCATTTCTGCTACCTCTATTCACTCTCTATATTGCTTTTTTCTCCCTCACTTTGAGTTTCTAAACCCAAGTTTTCATTTATTATTTGTTTGATATCAAAGGATCTAAAGAAGCAATCAGTTATTTCTTCTTGGAATTCTGGAATTCCTTCTTGTGTCATATTTGATATTTTAATTGGAATGATTCTATCTAGATTAATTTTAACCCCGATTCTCTCTTCAACGTGATTTGAGATGAATTTTCTTCCTTCTTCTATTTCTTCATTTTTAACAATTATTGTATCTTCTTGATCTAGATGTGTGCCTAATAAAACAATATTTGTATACTCTTTTATTAGTTCTTGTTCAATAGCTCTATTCAACCAATATTCAAGATTTTGGAAAGTAGTTATACTGTTTAGATTATATGTTAGAACTAACACGATAACCTCATTTATTGACCTAATATCAAAATATAGGTCTAAAGCATCTTCGAAAGCTAACCCTGTTCCTTCTTCAGCTTTTCCTTTTTGCCCAGGCATAATAAAAAGTTGAGAACTAATTGTAACCCTGAATTTCTCAATATTCGAATGAGCAATGAAATATTCAAACTCTAAATTAATCCATTTAGAAATTGTTCGACATTGCGCATCCACAAAACCTCCCTGCCTAAAACTGGACAAATTCAATGCAGCGTGAGTTTTTCCGGTATGACCATCACCTATGAAAACCACCCCACCAGTACATGTAATGTCAGATTCATTACATCGAATAAGACGTTGGATTTCGTATTGTGGTTTCATAGACAACAACTAAATGATGGTATTGAACTAATCTTAAAATGCGATTTTTCGATTATAAAACTATTCGTTCTTGCAACCCACATTTGAGTTACAAGTAAGTTACTTGAGTTTTTCAATTTCCCCAAAATCTCTCTCTAAAGAAAGTTCCTCTAGGATTCTATCATCTGATGGGGAAGTCTTTTCCATTACTATCCTTGCAACTAATTCTCCTAAACCTGGACCTAGCATAAATCCTTGACCACACATCCCTACTGCATTGATATATCCTTCAAGATTAGTTACTTTACCTACTATTGGAGAACCATCTGGTGTCATGGGGTAAAGTCCTCTCCATGTTCTTCTCATTTTCAAGTGTTTTGTCCTGGGTATAAGACCAATAAGCCTTTGTGAAACTTGCGGTAGAAAGACTGATGTTTCATTTTCGTTTATTCCAGGTATGACTGGTTCTGGTGTGAGGCACAAAATAAACTTGCCTTCCATATTTTGGTAGAAATAGAAGTTTTTGGTTCCTTCACCAGGTCTTATATCTACAACTAGAGGATCAATAAATTTCTGAACAGGCTCACTGATACCAGATTCGTGTGAGTCTGGAAAAATTGGCAAATTGAGT
>JAGLOH010000505.1 GCA_023139025.1 Candidatus Heimdallarchaeota archaeon
GTATTATCTACATTGTGTCTCATTTTAGCTTCCTTAGAAATAGTAGCTGGAATCTTTTTTGTATTTTCACTAGCTTTTCTTATGGCTACAATAATCTCTATTCTAACAGCTCAGAAGAGAAGTACCAGAAAGCTTAGACTAATTTGAAGGTCTTCAAAAGAAGAATTGTTCGAAAACTCTTTTCCTTGCTGAAAAAACAACGTTTTTATTCTAGAATTCAGCAAAGATTAGCTTGAGAACTTAATTTAAGGATTATTGGTTGATTTAATGAAATGCTCTAAATGTGGAAAATTTCTAATAAATATAAATTTCCAAAAGTACTACTGCAAGAGCTGTAACTTACTCTATTATTTTCTGATACCAAATCAAAGTCCAAAAATATACAAAATGAATTCGGAAAATTTATCATCAAGTTAAGAAATAGAAATAGGGTTATTTTTCTCTAAGATTTGATATATCTGCTCCTGCTTGTTGTAAATGGTGTGCATCATGCTCCCAGAGAAAAAAGAATCCTGTAAATTCCTTATTGTTTTGAGGATATTTGGCTAGGATTTCTTTACATTCAGAAATCATCTGTTTTCGCTTATGTAGAAACTGTTTTTCCGCAGCAGCAAAATCCAACCTCTCATTTTCATCAAAGAATCTTTGATTATATTCGTCTATACTTACTTCAAGAATTACATGAAAGAGTTTTCCTTGTTTTAATTCCTCAGCATATTTTAGGAACTCATTATCCCAACCATAAAGATGGATATACAGTTTCCTCATATCCCAACCATTTGTAAGAATTGTATCAGGAGATACATCTTTAACCATTTGAGTAGTTGTTTTTAGTTTTTCAAACCATGATTCAGCTTTCTTAAGAAATTCATTCATGTGTTTACTTTACTAAACACCTTTATGTTTTTTTTCATAAAATGTATAACTCTGGTTTTACTTCAGTTTTTATATTAAACTGCTTATTATAGAGTGGAGAAGGAAGCAAATGCCTAGAAGATTAACTCACATTGCAGCAGGATTTATCCTTGGTATTCCTCTAGTGGGTTTATCCTATTACTTCTTTTCCATTGATTTTCAATATCTACGCTTAACATTAATTCTATCTATTTCCACCTTACCCATATTCGTAGGCTCAATTCTTCCTGATATAATAGAAAGACCTACTAATCCTGGTCATAGAAAATTTTTCCATTCTTGGTTTATGTTGTCTATCTTCTTTATTGCATCTTTTGTCATTGCTTTTGTTGTTATTCCTCGATATGATAACATACTCTATGTATATTTGATCTTCGGATTTCTTTTGGGATATTTCAGTCATCTACTTCTAGATGCGACTACAAAGAGCAGCTTACAATAAATACGAAAATCCTGACTTTTGAAATGCTAGAAAACGTTATATTCCCTTTATTTATTCACAGTTAGAGTCAGATATGAATACCTTGAATGAAGAAAAGATGATTCAGAAACAGATTCTCAAAGAACCTCTTATGTGGAAGTTCAAATTATATGGTTTCTTCAAAAATTTAAGATTTTTTGAACCAT
>JAGLOH010000506.1 GCA_023139025.1 Candidatus Heimdallarchaeota archaeon
TTTTTGCATTTCTGTAGGTATAGCTTCAAGCTCTCTTGTTAAGTAGAATTTATCAGCAAATATTGCATCAAATTGATCATTTCCACCTTTCAGAGTAGCATCAGCTATATCCATAATACCATGTTGTTTATTCTGAAAAGGTAATCCTCGCATATATTCATCGTGAACATCTACCATAAAAACTGAAACTTTGTTTCTTATATCTTCATTTTTAGCCCATTTTGTTAAGTTACTCTTTAGAGCAGAGGTGATAAAAGTTAACATGAAGAAGGATTTACCTGCACCTGTGGTTCCTGCAACTTGTACATGCATAGGAAGAGAATCTAAATCTATTTTGATTGGTATATCCATTGAAGATGTTCCAATTAATAATCGTCCAATTTCAATATCTTTTCCTATCTCATCTTGTAATAACATTGATAAGGCTTCTGAGCACTCAGCTCCTCTATAAACATCAGAGAAATGGGGTGGGAGAATCCTAGGTTTTTTAAATTCCCATTTCTCTTGATCAACATTGTATTCACTATAACCCATCAATAGTCCTTGAACTTTGACGAACTTGTCAGATTCAATTCGTGCGATATACGCATCTCTATTGTTCAAGAAATTTCCTGCAATATCTGTCATATCTGGGCCTTTACGTATTATGTTTTCATAATTCATTACTCTAAACAAAAATACTTGATATCCTTCAACTGGTTTAATAATTAGTATTTCTCCAATCTGAAATCTAATATCAGCACATACTACTTTAAGTGTTGAAATATCTCCTTCTGCAAGAATTCCAATTCTCTCTGGTAAATCTAATTCCACTCATATCACCTTCTCTTATCACATTAGTCCTAATCTTCTTCTTGGATGTATAAACATTTTGGGGTTCTCACCCTTTGATGCAAAATAATTAATCAATCGGTCAGCTACTTCATCTCTATCAGCAAAACGAACTATGGTAGAGTTGTGTGCAAAAGCTAGATCAAAGAAGTATCCAAAATATCTAACATCTCTTGCCAACCAATCTATATCCTGAAAGAGTGCAACCTCTTTTGTCTTTTCTATTTTCTTATCTGTTGAATGAATATTTTCATACCACCATTTCTCATCAAAATCAATTCTCAAAACAGGTATTTCTGAAGAGAAATGAAACAGATAAGTTACTCCATAAGCTGGAGGAATGTGTGGTCGATCCTTGAGAATATTCAATATATGACCATCTCTTTTTTTAGTAGGTATTTTTAGGAACCATTTTTTTTCTGCTCCTAATTCTTTTTCTATGTCTTGAGCTAGTCTATAGATAAAAGGAAAAGTTGTTGTTTTACTAACTGCTACAACGCAAGTTTTTTTCTGGAGAGCTTTTAGATTTATATCTCTCAGTAGATAATTTGAAGCTAGACGTGGTTGATTCTGTCCTGGAGACATCAACATGTTCATTGAACCATCGATGAACAGATACTTGAAATGAACGTCAGACTGTAAAAGAGAATGAGACATTGAATATTCTAGAACCTCTCGATATTGCTCGAACCAACCCCTTGGAGCATT
>JAGLOH010000507.1 GCA_023139025.1 Candidatus Heimdallarchaeota archaeon
ATTTAGTTAAATCTAGTCTCAAAACTGAATCAAGTTGCATGTAATCAATTAAGAAATTCAAGCGTTGCTTTTCCTTGAATAACAATTCTGAGATTTTATCTTTTGATGGTGACTTCCCATACACAAGTGTCTGCTCGATTGCACCATCCAGAGTATAGTATGGATTTAATCCTTTCAACTTTGAAAACAAATCAATAAATGCTGACAAAGCTGGATAGAGCATGAATTGAGAAGTACAGTGTTCTACGGCATCCCACATAACTTTGATACTGTAAACTAGGAAATCGAAATAGTCTTTCTTATACACACCAGATAATCTGAATAAGCGAGAAGTGTAAGTTTTGAAATGAGCAATTTTTGTAATAAAAAGATCAACATCAACGTTTTTCTGAGTAAGAGTTGAAACTATGTCATCTACCTGTTCTTTAACAAAAAGAATCTTTTCCTTAGGTTGTAAAGCAAGGAACAATTTCTGATTTTCTTCAAACTCATTACTCATTAATAGTATAATGACATAGAAATTGATAAAGACTACGAAATTATCAAAAAGAAAAACAAGGGATTTATTTAATCCTCAATCTCTTCAATTCTTCTTCAATTGGAACTCCTTCGGCATCTAAACCTCTTTTTTCATAAAGAATTCTTCTGGATTCAATAAAATCTTCATCATTTACAAAAGCTGTTTTACCTTTAGCTCTGCCTGATGGAAGAGGTTCTTTCATAAACCGTTTAGGGAGATTATCAAATTCAATAGGTTTTTTATCTCCAAACTCTCTTATATTAAACAAACGTTTCATAATCCAGATTCTTCGAGCAACATCAGTTAAATCCTCTGCAGTTACTTCTTTATCCCAAGCAGCTGATAAAATATTAACACAATCATCAAAACCTAATGCAGGTTTGATACTGTGTGTGAAATGGCATATTGATAAACAATCCTTGATTGTTTTGAGGTCTTGTTGCTCTATTAAGGAATCGATAACCTTTACTGCACTTTTTTCAGGAATTTCTGAAGTCGAAGGCCATCCACGCAAATGCGAAGCACCTACTGCAGCTGTAGCATAACTCAATCCAAGCCCAAGTTTAGCACGTGGATCCCAAGCTGCAAAAGGCAATTTTTTCACATGAATTGCTAAGTCTTGTATATTCCAGTATTCAGCTGCTTGAGCAACTCCTTCTGCTAAAATATCGCCTATATCTTTGCGATAAGCTATTTTGTCAATAAGCTCTAGAAATTTATCAATATTACCGAACTCAACATCATCAAATTCTGGTCCCTCAACAAGTCCTTTTTCGATTGCTTCCATCGTCATCGCTATTGCGCTACCAGTAGAAATTGTATCGAGTCCTAGTTCATTACAAAGATAATTAGCATGAATGACTGCTTCAGAATCACTAATCCCACAATTTCCTCCTAACATGGCTAGTGTTTCATACTCTGGTTTGGCTATTTCTTTTCTATCTTCCTCAACCCAATCAAAAACAGATGCATCTAAAGTTTCACTGCAGCCTATAGGACACTGATAACATGGAC
>JAGLOH010000508.1 GCA_023139025.1 Candidatus Heimdallarchaeota archaeon
TTCAAACATATGCTCCAATGCATGAATTTCTGAATCTCATAAGTAATCAAATCGAAGATGAAATAGAATCTGGTAAGTATGATTCAATTGTTATTGACTCCCCTACATCTCGAAATGAGAGGAATATTAAGAAAAAACTTCCAGATCCAATAGAGAGATTGTTAATTCTTGCAATTACTGCAAAACACATGACAGACAATAAGAAGACAGATGAGAGAAACATACTTTTTACACTATCTAGAATACCTCAATTTATGTTTCCTAATTTCAATAAAGAAAATATTTCTCGCTATTCACAAGCAGACTTAGAAGAAGTGTTAAGTTTTATTAATAAATTTACAGCGAATTTACCTCAATATGCGCCAAGGTTTGATAATAAAATAACAATTATACTAAAAATCGAGTTTTATATCAATGCTTATCTTTATTTTGCTAAATCAATGTTAGAAAAAAGATTTCCTTATGGAGGAGATTATTATAACTTTGTTAGTTTCCTTATTCATGAATATTATACAATCCTAAAACCTCAAATTAAAGAAAATAAGAAGGAAGTACAGCAAATTATGAGTGTAATGAGGAATTTCCTTGATTATACAACAGTAGTATATTTTTTTGAGAATTTTCCAGAACAAGTCAGTAAAGTGTTTTTCTTTCTAAACAATTTGAAAAATCTCGATTTGTCACCTGAGGAGCTAAGCCTTATTTCGGAGCTAGTTGAAGGTTCAATTCTTGTAAATAAAGAGAAGAAAGCTACTTTTATTAAAAAAATAAAGAAGTGACTACAATTTTCTAGAGGAGAACTATTAATAATACTATTGAACATCTATGTTTGATGAAAGATAGTTTGATTCAAGTACAAACCACAGTACTTACTGAGAAGGAAGCTAGAACTATAGCTCATATAATGAATGAAGAGAAATTATCTGCTAGCGTACAATTTTTCCCAATAGTAAGTATTTATACTTGGAAAGGAAAGCTAGAAGAAGCAAAAGAATTTTTAATAATTATTAAATCAACTCAAAATAAATTTGAGAAAACCAAGAAAAGACTAAAAGAGCTACATTCCTATGAGCTTCCTCAAATAACTTCTATAAAAATTGATAATTATTCACAAGAATATTTTGATTGGATTGTTAAAGAAACTAGGGAGTAGACCACTTCATTTTTGCTAGAAAAGTAGAATGAAGAAAAGAACCAAAATTGTAGTGGTTATCAAATCTGCACTAGAGCTTAAAAGTGGGTTAACTAGATTGTCTGGATCTAAACCTAATCGAAAAGTAATGAATGTGGCAGATAAAGCAATAAGACCTACTAAGAGAAATGATAGAAAATTGGTTAGAAGTAATAATCCTAGTATTGAACCATACAATCCTATAGTCATTCCCTTGGGGAACATTGCTGTTCCTAGAAGACTCATTACAGTTACTACGATCAAAGCAGCCGTTATTATTCCAAAGAAATTAATTGATAATTCTTTATTCTTAAGTGATTTAAAGGATGGCGTCATAGTTCCTAAATGTAGTTTGGTTGTGCT
>JAGLOH010000509.1 GCA_023139025.1 Candidatus Heimdallarchaeota archaeon
ATCCTTTTTTTTCTTGATCAGTCATGTAAATTACACCATATATCGTCAATAATTCTGCTCAAAGATGAGATAGATATTTAGAGTTATTTTTTCCCATTGAATTATTTAGTAAATTTGTATCACTAAGACGATAGAAAAGTTAGTCTTTGTTGCATTTATAAAAACCTTATCTCACACCTAATTACAAGAATTTGTAAACATATCTGTTAATGAACACCGTTCTTTAAAAAAGGATTAAAAGGCGTCATTCGACAAATTACGAATCTCAACAAATTTAAATCCTTATTTCAAGAATTTGTATTTCATGCACATAGAATATTAGTTCAGTAGCAAGATTTTAGTAAAAATTGACAAATACATTCAGACTTTGACTAGTTAGATTTTAGTGATTCTCTTCCATTTATTATATTTCTCTTGAAGTTTTTCTGTCATAGTAGAACGAGGTTCGATGTTTGTTAGTTCACCTTTCTCTGCTAAATATTTACTCAAGTCTGAAGGATTTTTAATTTCCCCACTAGCTACATCACACAATATTAACAGGCCTTGAATCGATGCTTCATGATCTGATAAATATTTAACCGGGATATTATGAAGATCAGCTATCCTTTGGCTTAGTAATTTATATCTAGATGGCCCACCTAGTATTGATAGTGAGATTTTTTCTAATTGAGCTATTTCCTTAGCAATTTCTATATTTCTCGAAACAGCAAACATGATATTATCAAATACTGCACCGATCAACTGCTTCTGAGAAATGAAAAATTCATCTACTCCTCCTGGACTAGGAAAATAGAACTCACCACCTGACCTTTCGCTACTAACTGATTCTAATGTAGAAGGGCCAAGATTGGCAAATACACCTTGAGAGGAAACTAATTCAAGAGATTCTTTTTGTTCAAACTCATCAAATTCCTGATATTGTTTTCCAAGAGCTTCATATTGTTTTACTGTTGGTTCTGATATTCCTTTCTTATTCTTAGAAACGAAAAGATGTGCTGCCCATTTTATGACTTGACCTGTGATTCCCATATTTGATTCCACAATATAGTTATCACATAAATTTTTCACTGAAATTCCTGTAGACCATACTCGCTCTGTTTTGCTTATGTAGAACTTCCCAGCAACAGCTTGAACAGGTGTAGTGGTCCCGAGAACTACTCCAATATCACCAGGATTGATAGAATTTGATGCTAACAAAGCTGCTTGAGTATCAGTGATTCCTGCTACTATTTCTGTATCAGAACTAAGTTTGAATTTATCTTTAATTTTACTCGAAACATTACCTACTATTTCTCCTGAGAGAACAGGATATGGGAAAAAGCTATCATCAATGTCAAAGATAGAATACCATTCATCATGCCACAATTTTTTTCGAACATCAAAGAATCCTGATTCCATAGCACTTGTATAATTTGTATGAAATTCTCCTCCAAGTTTCATCAATATCCAGCTATCCAGAGGGATATAATGAGCAATTGTTTTGCTATCAATGAAATCTGGGTTGTTTCGCAACCATTCAAACCTAGCAGGAGG
>JAGLOH010000051.1 GCA_023139025.1 Candidatus Heimdallarchaeota archaeon
TTTCAATTCAAAAAGTGACATAGCTTCAATACCTAGATCAAGTTTGTTTGATTCTTGTAATATTCTGCCTAGATAGTTAGCTTTCGCGGCATATGAAATGAATAAATCAGGAATATGCTTTCCCAATTTACTCTTTATTTCCAACACATTTTCTTGAAATCTTTGAAGGAGAAACAAGAAGAAAGGTGATGTCTTATTTTCTACTAATGATTCTATGTCCTTCTGTTGAATCTGTAGTTTGTTGTTTTCATAGCAAAGATAGGGGTAGTTCTCTATTATGTCTAACATTTTGCTCTTGCGCTTACTATGATATTCTCTTTAATTAATATTATCGCTTGGGAATATTGTGTTTAAATCCCAAATATGTCATTATCCAGCATATTTTTGAATATCCTAAAGATTTTGATCTATGGATAAAGATTCTATCTTCACCACTCTTTCCCAACTAGAAAACAATGTTAGATTGAAAGAGGGAACATATGGTATAATTAAATTTTTGGCTGTTATTGATAGATATCCTAACTCCTCTATGATAGATTTGTCAAAAGAAGCTGGTTTTCCTATTCCAATATGTGTAGCCATTAGAAATGAACTTGCAAAAATTGGTTGGTGTTCAAGAGAAAGCAGCGGTACTGAAATCACTGAATTAGGTTCTGAAGTTTTATCAAAACTAGGAAAATTCAATGAATCTTTCTCTTGTACTGATTGTAATGGTAGTGGGTTAAAGTTTCCCCTTGAAAATTACAAAGATTCTTTGACACAGATTAGAAAATTTACAGATATGCGTGGTCCTCCAAATACTGTAATAGACCAATCGTTTGCTTCAACAGAAACAAGTCTAGTTCGAGTTCTTACGATGGGTGACAACTATGATCTTTTCCATGAGAATTATGCACTTGTAGGTGATAGTGACTTAACCTGTATTCCTTTAGCACTGTTTTCTAATTCTAAATCTAGAGTAGTTGTTTTCGACATAGATACAAGAATCCGAGATATAATTGATAGCGCGAATAAAGAACTTAAACTAAATATTGAGTTTGTGGAACATGACTTAAGAAAGAATATTCCTGAGGAATATAGGAATCAGTTTGGTTGCTTTGTAACTGATCCACCTTATACAATTAATGGTCTCAATCTGTTTATCTCTCGAGGTATACAGCTCATAAGTGATACTCGAGGTGGAATTGGGTATCTTTCATTTGGAAGTAAACCACCTCAAGATCAACTTCAAATTCAGAAGAACTTGTCTAAAATGGGTTGTTTGTTTACCCATATTTTACCAAGATTTAATGAATATGTGGGCGCACAAAAACTTGGTGGGGTTTCAACTTTTTATCGATTGCAAATCTTATCTGATGCTGAACCTCTTGTAAGCACAGATTATGAAGGGATTCTTTATACTGGTGAAAGAAATCCAACAATAAGGTTTTATCAGTGTAAGAACTGTAAAACAGAGATTGAAGTTGGTCAAGGTAACAATTTTGTAACCATCGAGCAGCTAAAAGAGATTGGTTGTCCGAAATGCAATGCCCATATTTTTCATAAAAAAGGAGAAAGAAAGACAGAATGATTTTAAACTGAACGTGGGAGTATAGAACTAGATACTGCAATAAAACTTCATTAGAACAATACTATTAGGTGTAAACGTGTCTCGGAAATCCTATTTCATTCCAACAATAATCATTGGGAAACTACTTCTGTTTTTCCTTATACTGTACTTCAATCTAGGGATGTATGGGTTCGATTCATATCTTCATTTGCAGTATGTTGATTCCATAATCAGTAATGGTCATATTTTGGAGCTTCCCATAGCACCATCTTATGCAGATTTTATTGGTTTTCATGTTTTTGCTTCAGCCATTTCTTCAATGACAGGATTAGAAGCTAATATAATCTATGAATTTGTAAGCACAATAATTCCAATACTTATTTTTGATTTGACCATAGTTGCATTTATTCGTCACATGGATAAAAAGAAAAAAGGATACATATCCAACGATGTAAACTTAAAATATCTAGCACTGATTTTACTCTATCCTGCAATTATAGGCATTCAGATGCTCTTGGGACGACCAAATTCATTAGGAATAAGTTTATTCAGCTTGTGTTTATACTTGTATTTATGCAAACCTGAAAGATTTAGAGCACAGATCCTAGCTGGTTTTCTTGCAGTTGTTACACTCGAAGTTCATCATCTTTCCGCAATTTTCCTATTACCTGTCATATTCTTTAGTAGTATATTTTTAGCTAAAAACTATAAAGCTATACTTTCTCTGGTTTATGCGATTCCTGCTGTTTTAATAATACGAATTATACAAACTTCAAGAGAATTTTCTATAGTAAATCAATACTTAGAGTTGGCAAGCCCAGCTTATAAAAAAATATATGATATTTTCATCAAAAATGAATATTTATTTCTAATTGCTTGGCTAGCAATAACTTTGCTTGGATTTTTCATAAGAATGAGATACGGCGAAAAAATATCTAATTTCTTTTCTACTAGAAAACCAACCAAGATAATCCTAATTTCCTCAGTGTTTGCCATAGTAATCCTTGAGGTGTCTGGATTGTTTGTATATACAGCTGCTCTTAATTCATGGTTTGTTACATTGGAACTCGGAATTATTGTGGTTTTGAGTGGGGTTGCTCTGATATTCAACAATACTGCGCGAATAGCGTTATTTTCACTTGGTTTCTTTTTCTATGGTTTAACGGTACTTCTCTCTCTCATGTTTAAATCGGAGCATGAGCTTTCTTGGGTGGCTCCAAGAACTTTTATTTTCACAATTCTCTTTGTTTGCATATTAGCTTATATTGCAATATCAGATGTTCTTCCAAGACTTAAAACTAAATGGAAAACACTTTTTGTTTCTGCCCTCATACTAAATTCTTATTTTAGCTTTGCTTACATGGGCAACCAATATCTACCAGGATATAATCTGACAAATTCTTATCAGAACATGACAATTGCATATAGTATAGATTCTGCTATTAATCTTACAATAATCACGCAATTAACAATAAGCATTCCATTTTCAATTTCAAAATTCATAGATGGTTTCAATATTTACAATCGCAATACTCAAGTGTTTTTAAATTCGAACAAGACGATTCAAGAGAACGGATATCTAATAGCAGGTTCACACTATAGATACATAGTATTAGGCACGGTTATGGATTTGTGGTTGGGGCTTCCTTTGCGTTTGTCAACACAAGAATTGACTTATCTTTTGAATGTATTACGACAAGGCTTTCCATGGCCTAATCGACCAACCTTACATGTTGTTATAAGTAACAACCACAATTATCTCTTATATCCTTTATAGGTGAATTAAATGGATCCTCTCAAAATTGTTCAAGTTACTCCTTTCTTCGGTTCAAGAAGTTATGGGGGCACTGAAAGATACGTGAGTAATCTTTCAACTGAACTTGCAAATAGAGGTCATCAAATTGATGTTTTTACAACTAAAAATAGTACTAAAGTCCCCTACCAGAGTTATTACAAGAACATGACTATTCACCGATTCTATAGTCCATGGAATGTTTTTGGTATTAATCCTGCATGTTTTATGTTTCATAAAATGCTCCAACTGAAGGATATTGACGTGTTTCATGTTCATTCCTATATATACTTCACAACTATTCAAGCTGCTTTAACTAAATTACTTAAGAGAACCCCTCTACTACTACACATTCATGGTGGTGTAGGAAGACCCCCTTACAAAACAGGATTCTTAAAGGAATTTGCAAAACTATTTTATGATTATACTTTAGGAAAGTTTGTTCTATCTCAAGCAGATATAATTGCATCTGTTAGTTTACAAGATTCAAAGCTGTTGGAAGAAGCAATTCATTCCAATCTCGATAGAATTATCATTGTAAACAATGCAATTAATCCAGAAGATTTTCCTGAAATTACACCTGTTTTGCAGAAGGAAATTGTGATTTCATATATTGGAGATTTGGAACCATGGAAAGGCATTCCCTATTATTCAAAGGTTATAAATCGGGTACTTAAACAGACAAAAAATATTTCTTTTTGGTTTGTGGGAAATGGATCACTTTATTCTGCTCTAAAAGATAAATTTGAAGGAGAAAAACGAGTAAAATTATTCGGAGCTGTAGATCACAAAGAAATCCCAACAATTTTAGAAAAGACACATATTTTGATTCAACCTAGTTTCTGGGAAGGTTCCCCTACTACCATAATTGAAGCAATGGCTATGGGTATTCCTGTAGTTGCCTCCAATATTGGTGATATTCCTAGGCTCTTAAATTCTGGTGAAGATGGTGTAATGTTTGAAGCTGGGAATGAAAAAATGTTAGAGGAAATAATACTAAATGCTACTAAAAAATATGATGAGCTAGTTGATACTGCAAGAAAAGCGAGGAGCAAAATCAGAAAAGACTTTGCTTTTAAGAATGTTACAAATCAAATTGAGGATTTGTATTACAAACTAGTTTCATGATTAGACTGCTTGTTTTCACAACTCAGTAAGTTTTTAAAGGAGTATCAAGGTACTGAATTGGTGGTTAAGTGGTCGTACAGAGGGATGAAGAAATGCTCTCCTGTGAAAGGACTTCGTTTTATTGGCAATAGTTCGTTTAGAGTAGAGTTTATTCCACAAACCATAAAAATTAAACTGTTTCTTCAATTATTAAGATTAAAGTTAACAGTATTTGCTAAATCTTCAAACAGCTTCCATAGCTTGTTTGGTTTCCAAGTTCTACCAAATATGAATTTAAGCAAAAAAATCAATTCGAAAGGAGTGATTAACAATGTCTAAGGAAAAATGGGTTATCACAGCAGCATGGCCCTATGTTAATACAATACCACATTTAGGAACAATGCTTCAATTACTTAGTGGAGATGTTACTACTCGATATCACAAATTAAAAAAGCATGATGTTGTTTATGTTAGCGGATCTGATGCACATGGAACACCAATTGCTATGGCTGCAGAAAGTGAAGGAATAAGTCCAGGTGTTCTTGCTTTAAAGTACCATAATGCAATATTGGACCTGCTTGAAAAATGGAATATTAATTTTGATAGATATACAATTACTAGCAATGAAACCCATGTTTCATTTGTGCAAGGATTCCATAAAAAAATTCATGAAAATGGTTTTTTCAATCTAAAAGAATCTGAACAATATTTCTGTGAAAAATGCAATAGATTCTTACCTGATCGATTTGTTGAGGGAACATGTCCAAAATGTGGTACTAAAGGAGCAAGAGGAGATCAATGTACAAATCATGAATGTGAGATTATACTAAAACCAATAGATTTGATAGATCCATATTGTTCAACTTGTGGTTCTACACCAGTTCTCAAGAAAACCAAACATTGGTATTTTGATTTACCAAAATTTTCCTCTGAGCTGAAAGAGTTTGCAGAGAAAAACACACACATACCTCCGTTTGCTAAGCAAAAAGTTCTTAGTATGATTGATGAAGGTCTGAAGGAACGCCCCATATCAAGAGATATGTCTTGGGGAATATCAATTGGACCAATTTTCGGTGAAGAATTTGCAAAAAAAGTTCTTTATGTTTGGTTTGAGAATGTTCTAGGATATATCAGTACAGTGAAACTTCTCGCTGAAGAAGAGGGTAATCCCAAAAGATTTGAAGAATTATGGTTTGATAAGAACACTAAAACAGTATTTTGTATCGGTAAGGACAATATCATCTTTCATGCATTACTTTTTCCTGCTATGTTGTTAGCTACCAAAGATCCTTATCCACTACCACATGCTATAGCAACTACAAACTTTCTCATGTTTAAAGAAGGACCTTTTTCAAAATCAAAAGGAATAGGTATTTGGGGAGATGAAGCTATAGATATCCTTTCAGCTGATTATTGGAGGTATTATCTGATAGCTAATCGACCTGAACTTAAAGACTTCTATTTTGATTGGGATGAATTTGTAGGTTCAATAAATGTTGATTTGAACGATGTAATAGGGAATTTTGTGCACAGAACCCTAACTTTTATTGCTCAACATTTTGACGCAAAGGTACCTCCAAGAGTAAACATAGATAAAACTGAGAAAAAACTCTTAGAACAAATAGAAAATAACATTCTAGGTTACGTAGAAGCAATGGATAATTTCAAACTAAAAGATGCTGCAAATATTGCAAGAAACATAGCTAGATTAGGCAATCAATATTTCTCCTCAACCGAACCCTGGCATTTGATAAAATCTGATAAAGAAAAAGCTGGTACTGTGTTGAATATTTCAGTCAAGATAGTGGAGATACTTTCCGTACTTCTTTGGCCAATAACACCAAGTACTGCTGAAATTATTTATTCAGCAATTGGCTTTAATGAAAATATCACAGATAAAGGTATAGACTGTCTTACTATAGATGATATAAACACTGGAAAGAAAACCCAAAAGATTCCTCCCGTGTTTGCTAAGGTAAAAACAGCGGATGTACAAAAACGATTAGCTAATTTTAGAAAACCAAATCCAACTGAAACTCAATTAGGTGATGATAAAATGGGAAAAATTAGTTTTGATGAATTCAAGAATGTACAACTAAAGGTTGCTACAATATTAGAAGCAGAACAAGTTGAAAAAAGCAAGAATTTAATCAAACTTCAAATTGATTTAGGCTCAGAAAAAAGACAGATATTAGCAGGTATTAAGAAATTCTATGAACCAGAAGATCTTATTGGGAGGCAGATTATTGTAGTAGTTAATCTACAACCTGCTACCCTCATGGGAGAAAAGTCCAATGGCATGCTTTTAGCTGCTGATATTGATGGAGAACCAATTTTGTTAAATGTAGATAGAGAGGTACCGCCAGGTACAAGTATAACATAATCTATCTCTCATAAAGACAAGACAACATTAGGTAATATCTCTAAATAGCTTACAAAACTGTGTAGAAGTGCTTTTAGAGCCTTTTTTTCCTCTATTTTTTTAGAAGCATACATACGAGAAGACTATGCGAAAATAGAGAAGTATATTCCCCTAATATTACATCTCCTTTAAATAGAAATTGAGGAGGAAAACTAGAGGTGCAAAAAAGAATGAAACTGGTAACAGTACATCTACCCGATGAGTTTCTTCATGATTTGGATGAGCTTGTCAGACTTAAGAGATATCCTAATAGAAGTGAATGTATCAGGGTAGCAATTCGTGATTTGTTAAAGGAAGAGATGTGGAATAAAACCAATGCCTTTTAATCCACTCAATATCCTTCTTTCTTCTTCTTAATTAATCAAAAATGTATTTGAAAAGCTCTGATGATTTTTTCATACACAGATAAATGAGTCCCAGCTGATTTTGTTTTCCTCTTTCTTATTAGTTCAATTAACTCATCAAGCGTTGTAATTTCTTGCTCTAGAATGGTATATGCCATTCCAATATCTTTTACTCTATGAGAATCACTACCACCAGTAACAGGTAATTTGGACTTTTCTGCCCATATCTGTGCTTTTACATTAAAACTATCAAAAGGAGATGCTCCATTCATGGTTTCAACAGCAATCTCTTTCAAACCATAAATTTTCTTTCCTATACCTTTTCTAGTAAAATCAAATGGATGACATGCTATAGGGAGGCCATTTAGGTCATTTACTTTCTCTATAGTTTCCTCAACAGTCAAGTACTTTTGAATTGTTTCTTTAATTCCCAATCCTATTATATGTCCCCTTTTAGTGGATATTTCTACACCAGGAACGATTATTAATTGATCATCATTATGTCCATTCTGGTGAAATTTGATAGAATTATGGTCAGTTATTGCAAGACCTGCTAGCCCTCTATTTTTTGCTTCTCTGATAATGTCCTCTGGTTTGCTTTTACAATCAATTGAGTAGCAACTATGAACATGAAGATCAAAACGAATTTCTTTCATTATAATCTGCCCCTTTCTAATTTCAATTAATTCTCTTCTTGTTCTTCATCATCAAAGATTAAGCGTTCAAGTTCATCCAAATCAGTAATATCTACCATATCCTCTTCATTTTCAAGTCCTACCCACAGTTTATCTTTGTCACCTTTTAGATCTCTTATTCTCTCTTCAAGGAACTTGTAAACAGTACTATGTTTTGAACCATTAATGAGTTTAATAATACCTTCTCTGACAATTTGCAATACTCTCTGCTCAGAAATTATTCCAACTGTGTTTCCAAAAACAGAAATATATGAACCCGATGTTTGCTCGATTATGTTTCTAGTTTTTCCTTTTTGTCCAATAAGTCTTGATTTTACTTCTCTTAGAGCATTAGTTGAAGGTCCTACAAAATCTCTTAATTGTAATAGATCAAAACCATAAGAGGAATTGTTAATCTGGTAGGCTTTCTGAGGACTAAACCCTCGTCCAATAGCTTTTACCATGTCTCTAGCTTTCCACAAACTTATAGGATCCTCTAATTCTTCCTCCTCTACTATGATGATTACATCTCCGCTGTTACTGTCAATCATCAATTTTGTCTCTGTAAGATCTTCTATCTTTTTCTTTGTGCTCCCTTTTGGTCCAATTAGTACAGCAATTCTTTCCACCGGGATTCTTACTAGAAATTCACTTGCCATAATTTTTTCCTCTAGAATTCAATTGATTTTACCTTTGGACTTGGAAGACTCCCAGTTATCTGTTCATAAATCTCGTCATCTGTGTCAGTTTCCACTCCTTGAGAAGCAAAATATCTGTTAATATTTGAAATATCTCTGTACAAGAAAGCAGGGGCATAAGGATGATCCAGAAGAACTGCTTGTGAAACATCAATGAAAATGGGATTTTTCTTATAGAAAAGAATATTATACTCACTTAAATCAGCATGTATTAATCTCCCATCCTGATACATTCTGAACATCATATCTAATACATCAGAGTAGGTTTTATTTGCTTTCTTTAATTTTACATCTTTTAATAGAGGAGCAGCTTCTTGATTCTTTCCAATAAATTCCATTACTAATACATTCTTAGTAACAATAATGGGAGATGGAGCACGAACGTTAACTTTCTCCATTCTTTTCAGATTTTTTAACTCCTTTCTAGCCCAAGTGTAAATAAAGGAATATGTTCCCTTTTTATAACCTTTAAAACGTGGATCTCCCTCTACATACATCCAATTTTTCTTAAATTCAGCTGTTGTTGTACGATAGATTTTGATGGCTAATTCTTCGTTCTTATACCCATATCCATGATAAACATTAGCTTCCTTCCCCGTTGAAACACAGAATCCTATGTCTTTAATAACACCATTATTCATTAATTTAACAATTAACATACTAGTTTGAAAATCAAAAACGCTCTCAATTACTTTAAGCGTATCTCTGTCTTTTTCTCGGATACGTTCTTTGTCTATTTTTTCGTCAAATTTTTTCATATCTTTATTTGACATACTTATCACTTCTTCTTAATTTGAGAGCGAGTTTTTATCGACACAGAGAAATATTCCCTAGGAGGCGATGAAAGATAATGTTGCTTTCACTAATGAATTCCATAGAAGCTAAATAAAATTATTGTTAAGCTTAAAAACCAATTAAAAAACATAAAAACAAAAAATTTGTCTTTTGAAATTCTTTTTGTTATATAACGAAGTCTTCAGAAATATGCTTGTTGTTAATCAACCACCGAACTTCATTCTTTCTGAAACGGTGAACTAATTCACCCTTTTCGTCAGGATTCATCCCATAAAATGGAAAGATTATAACTACATCACCAACTCTGCACCACATTCTTTTTCTGTATTTGCCAGGTATGCGAATTTGTCTTGTAAAACCATCTTTGCATTTAACTAGAAGGATACTAGCTCCTAGTATTTGAATAACTATCCCGAATATTTCTCCTTCTTTAGGAAGTTGTGCTCTAATGGCATCAGAATCTTCAGTAACCCAATCTCGCGCGCCTCTACCTTTTTGTTTCTTTTTAGGTTTAGTCGGTTTTCTATAACTCAAATCTTTACCTCAAAACAGAGAAAGTGTAATAGCTTAAAATAGTTTTTGTTCAATTAAGAATTTCTTAGATTTGAAAGACTTCCAGAAC
>JAGLOH010000510.1 GCA_023139025.1 Candidatus Heimdallarchaeota archaeon
TTTAACAAGATTTAACAAAGTTATTTTAAGAAAATTTGAAGATAAAGAGACAATAGATTTTGAATCAATTGATGAAGCCTTTCAAGTAATTTTCAATGATCCAGCTGGTCAAGAAAGATTTGATTTTATGCAAGAAATAGCATTGAAAGGTTCAAATCTTGTTATTATAATGGCTGATGGTACAAATATTTCCTCTTTAGAGAAAATACTTCATTACTTAGAAATGGTTCAAATGGAAGAGATTAGAAAACAAAGAAATATTCCTGTTCTTATTTTCATAAATAAATCTGACCTGCGAGGTAAAGGGATTTATTTGGGGAAAGAAGTAGCTGAAAGAGTAGTTTTTTCATCTATTCTTGATAGGGAGTTAGTTTTTTATGAAACCTCTAATTTGGATGCAAATTGCTATGAATTACCTTTAACAATCATTTTCAATTATCTCGCTATGCAGGCATATAGTTGAACTTCTTCAGACTAACTAAATCTTTATCTATTTTGAACGTATGATTTTGTTGAAGGAAATGAAAAAGATTAAGCAGCTTACTTTCAACATTACTCAAAGTAGGCGTATTAAGAATTATGCTCAAAAGAAGAACATTCCTGAAAAAGTATTACTAGCTCGATATCGAGATGTGATGCATAGTATTTACAAAGCTTGGGTGAAAAATCAACAAGAAACTCCTGAGTTGCAGTTCAGAACTTTTTTTCTAGATATTATGAAACAAGCAGAATTTGCTTTTAGACTAGAAGAGAGAAAAGAACAATTAATAGTAATTAAGAATCATGTGGAAATCTTAGAGGATGCAATAGAAGAATACAAAGAAGATTATGCAAAAATCATTAAGATTGAGCAAGCTGTTAAAGTTTTTGAAGAGGGGACTATTTAATGAAAATAGCGACAACACAATTCAATGTCAAATTTAAAGAAAAAATCCCTTGCGGAGATACAGAGATTCTCGCAAGTGACCTCGCTTATTATCTCTATTACCTTGACTCAATTCCTGAAGAATTTAATGATTGGAATATGGGGGATCTTAATGTGGGGAGAAAAGAAGATGAAGCTATTTTCAACGTGCTAAGCAAGGAATATTCAAGTTTATTTAGAAGATATGCCTTAATCAGATTAAAAGCTAATGAACTGTATGAAGGAAACAGAGTAATTGCTCTCACTATGGGATTATTAAGGCTAAAATTGATTCAATTTAAGGAAGCAGAGATAGATTTTCCTTTAAACTATGATGAAGCTATAGAACAAGTAGAATATTTTATCTATAGGTATCTTACAAAGAAACAAGACAAAAGATTAGTAGAACAAGTCGTTTTTGATGAAAAATAGATTAGATATTCTCTCGATATTACAGACCTTTAGTTAAGGTTACGACCTTCTCAACAAGGTTAATATGATTCGTTGTATTGTTTATGTTAGAACCTCAACATCTGATCAAGAATCGGGTTTAGAAACACAGATTGATGACGTTAATGCAAAAATCTATCAAGCCGGAGATAGTGAGATCATCAAAATAATC
>JAGLOH010000511.1 GCA_023139025.1 Candidatus Heimdallarchaeota archaeon
ACATATTTCGTTCCTGCTGCTGCTGAAAAATATAGACTTGCTACAAAGAGGAAATATAATGCTATTGTTAGCCATAATGGAAAAGCTGCTGATCCTAAGAAGATAATCAGGAGCAATACTGCACACCCACCTAATGAAGCTAGCATTGTTAGACTTGTAGTATATTTATCACTCACTAATCCTCCAAGAAGCGCCGTTAATCCTCCTATTACAAAGATTAATGATAAAACCCAACCAGCTGTATTAAGGTCGAAATTATACAGGTCTACAAAAAGAAAAGCCATATAATTACTTGAAATTCTGAAAACCCCTGATCTAAATGAAGAATAGAACAAACAAGTAATTATTGCTAAAGTCATTAATACTAAAAATTCCTTCTTGAACCAATTCTTTGCCCTTGCACCATTGTTCATGCTTTTCTTGTTAATTCTCTTTTTCTCTAATTCTTCCTCAGTAAAATTATACTCAATTAATTTATTAAGCGCAAAGTAAATAGCTACACCAAAAACTAAACAAATTATCCCTAAAACTATAAAGAAATTTCTCCATCCGAATTTTGTATGAAAAATAGTTATCATAACGGGTATAATTGCAGTTCCAGCCATTCCTAAACCTGCATTAAGCGACATTGTCAGACCTTTTTTCTCCTCATAAAGATCTGCTATCATGGCATAACCAACTGGATGATAAAACGAAGCTCCTAATGCTACAATAAGAATAGCTATTATGAGACCTACTAGCGTTGTTGCATAAGATGCAATAAATAAGGGGATTGCCATAATTATTATTCCAAGTGGAACAAAAACATTCTTACTTCTCAACCACTTGTCACCAACCACCCCTACTCCTAGAGTAATTACTGCAAAAACAATCATCTGAAGTGTTATTAGCAAACCTGTTTGAGTTGTTGTCAGATCGGGTAATCTGTTGAAAATGACCATTTTATTAACAAGTTCTGAGGAGAATTGTTGAGAAGATTTTACCACAATGCTTACCAGATTATCGAGTCTGTTTGGTTGTCTAATAACTAAGAGTGACACCCCTATGACATAAGCGTAGAAATGGTTTAGAAAGTGCCCAAAAATAAGTGTAGATAAAGCAAGCTTAGGTTTGGGACTATTGATTTGTGGCATCTAATTTCGTGATTTTTTTAAGGGGTTAAAAAGTTTCTCTTAACGAAATAGTTTCTTGTAATAAGTATCTTTTTTAGTTACTAGTTGTTTTAGTATATGTGAATAAAGCTGAATATGTCTTCAAGATCACGTTAGTGGGAAATGGAGCAGTTGGAAAAACTTCTATCCGGAATAGGTATATGGGCCATGGTTTTTCTCATTCACATCAAATGACCTTGGGAGCAGATTTCAGCGTAATTGAAAAGGAGATTTATCCTAATGAAATTTGGCGATTTCAGATTTGGGATTTAGCTGGACAACCGATTTTTAAAGAAGTTCGAGGAAGGTTCTACAATGGTAGTATGGGAGCTTTAGTTGTTTTTGACATTACTAATCGGAAAAGTCTGAAAGAT
>JAGLOH010000512.1 GCA_023139025.1 Candidatus Heimdallarchaeota archaeon
TAATCATCTTACTATAGAAATCTACTCCTAAAGTGGGGAGATAGGAGGATGTAAAGCGGTTTTGAGTATATCGAACTGCTAAACTTGTTTTACCTACTGCATAATCCCCTGCATTGATTACCTTTATGATATAAGTAACATTGGGAGTTAGGGTGGGCATTCAAATAAATCTAGAAAGCAAACTATATGAGGTTTGTTAAATATGTAAAGTATTCATTCACTATTTTATAATAAATGGTAAGCATTTGTTACATTGATACATTACGTTTTTATAGTTTTTAAAGAAGAAAAAAGAAGATGAATGATGTAGATCTAGATTTCAGTAATCTTACCGTAATCGTTCCCACATTAAATGAAGAAAAATCTCTTGGAGAACTTCTAGAATTAATCGAGAAGAATGCTCCAAATTGCACAGTAATTGTTGCTGATGATGGATCAAAAGATAAAACAAAAGAAATAGCTGAAACTTTTGAAGGAAAACTAGAGACATTTTTTCTAGATAGAAAGGATGAGGAAATACATGGATTGACTGTTAGTGTTTTAGATGCTATTCTTGCTTGTTCAACAGCTTATTTTCTGGTGATGGATGGAGATTTACAACATCCCCCAAAGGTTATTCCTGGTTTCCTTAAACTTCTTCAAGAAGGCTATGATTTAGTTGCAGGGAACAGAACAAAGATTGTGGGAAATTGGTCACTGAATAGAAAACTAATGTCCTTTGTAGCAAGATTACTTGGAAGTTTAGCACTCTTATTTAGACGCAAAAATAGAGTAAAGGATGTAATGACAGGTCTATTTGCATCTAGATCACAAATATGGAAAGGATTTCTGCAAGAGAAGAAAAAGAAGTTCATTTTAGAAGGATATAAAGTCCTCTTTGATTTTTTAAAAGCATACCCATCAAAGTTAAAGGTGGGGCATGTAGACTATACTTTTGGCACAAGATATTCTGGAGAATCAAAAATTTCAAGGAAAGTGATATGGCTATACTTTAAATCACTTTTTTAATATGTTACACCCCTGGCAAAAGATCCTTGTGGTCGTAAACTTCTTGCAAAAACTCTTGCATTAATTCTGGATTCTTAATACCACTGTGTTTTTCAACACCAGAGGATACATCTACAGCATTGGGTTTTAGGGTAGAAATTATTTCCCCAACATTAGCAATTGATAGTCCTCCTCCAACAACAAGAGGTTTTGATATTGCTTTCTGAATATTAACTATTACGTCAATCAGCTTAGTTTTTGTTTCCTTACTTCCCCAGCTTTGTCCTAATGGGACGTTAACACTTATGATTTGCACATAGGCATCTAGTATTTGTGCTGCTTTAACTGGGTCTGGATCAAGTATGTTTGATTCATATGTCTCTCTATCTAAGGATATAGAGCCAATAATTGGTATTGTTGCAATTGATTGAACCGCAATGAGATTATTAACATCGTTAAAGAAATCCCCATTTACTTGTATTGTGTTAGGTTGACAGATATCTAGAGTTTCAAAGATATCGTCAA
>JAGLOH010000513.1 GCA_023139025.1 Candidatus Heimdallarchaeota archaeon
ATGCTTATTAATCTTGTTTAGCCAATGCCTCTGATACTAATCTCTTGCTTAACTCCCATAAATAATCTTGATTGTGAATAGCTTTGGTCATCTTTGCTGTCTTTGATTCCTTGCAATCAGTAAAGTATTTCCCAGTTATTCCTTCCAGATCATTAGAGGACGCAACATACACTGAAGTTTCTGCACTCTTTTCAATTGTACGGGGGGGTAGTATAATGTCAGCAAATTTTCTGAACACTTTAGATAAGCCAACAGTGGTCATCTGTGTTTTCACGTGTCCCGGATTTACGGAGTTAGCTGTCATTTCAGTTCCCTCCAGTTCTCTAGCAAGTTTGTTGGTAAACAGAACCATCGCAGTTTTAGAATTGCTGTAAGCTTGTGGTCCTAAGTATCCATTTTCTAAAAACGGATCTTTCATTTTAATTTTGAAGGATCTATGTATGTTAGAGGAAAGATTGATAATTCTTGAAGGGGAACTTTTCTTCAGGAGAGGAAGTAATAGTTCTGTAAGATAATAATGCGCTAAATAGTTTACAGCAAACGTGCTTTCATACCCATCTTGTGTAGTTGTTCTCTTCATATGGAACACTCCTGCATTGTTTATCAGAACGTGTAAATTAGCGTGAGTTTGTAGAAATTCATTTGCAAAACGTTTTACATCTTTTAATGATGCCAAATCGCATATCAAAAGTTCAATTTCGTGATTATCTGTTGTCTGAATTATGTCTTCTTTAGCTTGCTCTCCTTTTTCTTGATTACGACAAACCATTATTACATGAGCACCTAAAGCAGCTATTTGTCTTGCTGTTTCTTTCCCTATCCCTGTATTAGCACCTGTTATCATACAGGTTTTTCCCTTTATCCAAGAATCTTTTGACATAGTATCATATTAATTGGTGATTTTTTCAATATCAACAATTGGTTGAAACAAAGATTTCATGCGAATTATTTATTAATAAATCAAAGTTTACGAGCTTTATGAGTTCTGAAAAATCTAAAGTCTATTTTGGCTCTTTCCAGCAAGGAAAAAATGCTGCTTTTGCTTCCTTCGCTGCAAAGTTAGATAAAATCGTAGAATTACTATTGGAAGAAACACCAATTGAGAAAAAGGATAAAGTAGCCGTCAAGATGCATTTAGGTTTCAATGATGGTTACCAAACTATTCCTGTCTTCTTTGTTAGAAGAATTGTTGAAGCTATAAAGAAAGCTGGAGGGTATCCCTTCGTTACAGATAACCCAACAAGTGTGTATAATGCTGTCAACAGAGGATACACTGCAGAAACATGTGGATGTCCAATCATACCTATTGCAGGAGTAAAAGATGGCTACACAAGAACTGTTGAAGTGAATTACAAAGGAATAGATGAACTTGAATTAGCAGGAGCATTAGCCGATGCTGATGTCTTAGTAGATCTCTCTCATGCTAAAGGTCATGGATCATGTGGATATGGAGGAGCAATCAAGAACCTAGCCCTAGGAGGATATTCAGGTCCATCACGCTGGAGAAAAATA
>JAGLOH010000514.1 GCA_023139025.1 Candidatus Heimdallarchaeota archaeon
ACAAGGACTTCGTAATTAGGGTAATCAAGTTTAGTAACACTAGTGAGGCATTTAGAGATATTGTTTTCTTCTTCTAATGTTGGAACGATAATTGATACAAATGGCAATTCATCATCCTTTAAATCAAGAATCTGCCAACTAGTCTTACTATTTTGGACTAATACAAAGAAGTAGACAAAACAGACAATCACTAAGAATAGATATAGTGATTCAATTACCCAATGCACCTTTGTCACTCCAACATTAGTGGTTGCTCTATAAATTAAATAGCTTATTTAAATATTTTATTGGCAGAGAATATACAGATATGAGAAAAGACTAGAATCATAGAAATATTCATTTTGAGGAACTCTTCTCTGAATCATAGGATCTGGTTTTCCAAGAGAATTTAATCCCTCTAAAACCATAATAGAAGGACACTAGGATGATTATTAGATTTATGAGCATTGTTATAGGATAAAATAGGAAAATGATGAAATTCCAGCTACCTTTCTTACTCCAGTACATGTAGAGAATTATGGCATAAAGAAGATATAAGGCTATATTAACGATTATTCCTATAGTATAATTCCACCATAACCAATTATCGGGAATCAGTAAATAACGAATTAAGAAATAGGGAGAAACTACCATATAGATTAACCACAAGATAATGAACATCAGTCTAAATTTACTTAATAGCCAAAAACCCTCATAAATTGATTTTCTAAAACCTTTAAAGAAATCTGAAAATCCATCAGGATACATACGAGTTGAAACGAGAGATGTTGATTCTTTGAAGTTTAATCTCATTTCTTTATCTTTACATAATCGAGCTAAAGCTAAATCTTCAACTAAAGATTTACTTACAGCTGCGTGGCCACCAATTTTGTTATAGCTTTCTCTTGTAAATAGCATATATTGGCCGCTTGCCATTACTGAATCCTTTGCATATGGATTATTGATATTGTTAATTGGTCCTCCTCCTAAGAAGCTCAAGAAGTAGAAGAAACTGAGAAGGTATTCATACCAACGTTTTGCGTTCTGGTAAGGAAATAATGAAAACAAATCACTTTCAGTTGCTAATAGGTGGTTAACAGTAGTTTTTAATGATTGAGGAGAATGATATGTATCTGCATCTGTAAATAGAAGTATATCACCCTTTGCTTCTTTATACGCAATCTGACAGCCATATGATTTACCTATCCATCCTTTGGGAAGATGAGAATCAACTACTATCTTAACTGAAAACTTCTTTGCTATTTCTACTGTTTTGTCTTGAGAACCACCATCAGATACAATAATTTCCTTTCTTGGGTAATCTAATTTTAGCAAACTTTCAAGACAACGTCCTATGTTATTTTCTTCTTCTAACGTAGGTACTACTATACTAACTAGTGGAAGATCATCATCTCTAAGCTCAATTGTTTGCCAACCATTCTTACTATTTTGGACTAAAACTATGAAGTATACTACACATGCTATTACTAAAAAAAGATAAAGTGATTCTAACACAAAACCCATTA
>JAGLOH010000515.1 GCA_023139025.1 Candidatus Heimdallarchaeota archaeon
AATCATAGGTAAGGAAAATACTTAAGGAGAAGAGGATAAATGTAAACACATAAACTAACGTGATGAACCATGGAAACAGAAGTTTTTACTGTAAATGTTGATCATTTAAACTTGAACAAAATCAGGGATGTAGCTAGAGCAATTACAGATGGTCAAATTGTTGCTTTTCCAACAGATACAATCTATGGGATGGGATGCGATGTTTTCAACGAGGAAGCGGTTAAGGAATTGTACAAAATAAAAGGACGACCAGCTAATAAACCAGTCAATGTATTGATATCGAGTGTTGATCAAGTATATGATTTAGCAAAAAATATTAAACCTTTGTTTTTCACTTTAGCAGAAAAGTTCTGGCCAGGAGCTTTAACAATGATAGTTGAAAAGAATTCAACAGTGAATGACATAGTAACTTCTGGACAAAGTACTGTCGGGGTTCGTTTTCCAGATAACTTAATCGTACAAGAATTAATTAACATCACACACACACCATTAGCTACAACTAGTGCTAACATATCAGAAGAACCAAGCGCAACCAAGGCTAAAGAAGTTTTAAACTATTTCAATGGTAAGATCCCTTACATTATTGATGGAGGAAAGGTAGACATTGGTCAGTCTTCAACAATTGTAGACATTTCATCAAAACCTCCAAGAATTGTTAGACAAGGAGCTATATCATTTGCAGAATTAAAGCCGAATATCAGAGGATTAAGAAAGGAATAGAAAATAAACTAAGTCTCTAAAATCTTTTTAAATGACCGAATATATAGTTAAAGTTGATTTAAATGACAATGGAAATCATATTCTGGGATGTAGACACTCAGAGAGATTTTATGGAACAAGATGGGAAGCTATACGTTCCAGGCGCAAAAAATCTAAAAGAAAACTTGGAAAAACTCACTCAATATGCAAGATTAAACAATATTAGAATTCTAGGATCGGTTGATTTTCATTCAGATACAGACTCTGAAATAGACAAAGAAAACCCTGATTTTTCCGAAACATTTCCTCCACATTGTATGCAAAATGATTCAGGTCAAGAAAAGATTATCGAAACCAGATCAGATCTAACTAACTGGATTGATCCTATAACATATCCAGAAAAAAAATTAGTTGAAGCTTTAGAAGCCAAAGGTCCTATCATATTTAGAAAAGCAGAATTTAGCGCTTTTTCAAACCCTAATTTAATGCCTTTAATAGGAATAATTAAGCCAAAGAAGGTAATCATTTATGGAGTTGCAATAGATTTCGGCTTACAAACAGCAATTGAAGGTTTCTTAAATTTTGGAAATCTCGAAATCTATTTGGTAATTGATGCAATAGAAGGAGTCGACGAGGAAAAATCATTAAAATTGATTGAAGATTGGATTCAAAAAGGGGTCTATACAACTTCAACTTTAGCTATCTTACAAGGTCACCTCTTCGACTGAAAATCAGAAAGTGAGTTGATACCAACCATCCTTTAGCATTTCAGTTATATATGTTCCTACATATCGTACATCTAT
>JAGLOH010000516.1 GCA_023139025.1 Candidatus Heimdallarchaeota archaeon
ATGATTATTTTCAAATCAGGATATAATTTATGAAGATATTTAAGTCTTGAAACATTGTAGTTATTTTTCGCTACATATCTAGTACTCTTTTGGTTATACATCAACTTCCTGAGAATTAGATCATATGTTTTTTCAAATTCTGGGTTTGAGGTTTGTTCATCAAAAATATTGGAAACTTTATCATTGTGAATAGTATCAAAGAATCTCATCCACATTGGTTCTTCAACAGCTTCAGGACTATCACGATTCACCATCAAACCATCTTTATGTACCCTCTCAACAGGTTTTTTAAATATAGGTACAACTTTTGCAATTTGTTGAACCAAATGTGGAATAAATGGATTAACACTATGCATGTATTTGTGATATGCAACATCTGGATGTTTTCCTATCATTTCAACAGTTACTGTGGAACCAGCTCGAGCCAAACCTGTTACGTAAACTGGCCTATCAACTTTTAGATTTTCTATTTTCTTTCTCAATAGTTTTGATTCCCAATTACTTAATTTAAGGTTAAATTTAGGATGATTGTAGAAGAAACGAGCTAAATAGTACATAGACACAGGGAATTTGAATGGTTGAGGTCTGTCAATAGAGAATCTTGATTTTGTCATTCTTAAGCCAAGATATTATTCTGTTAATATTTCAAAAGACTTACTCTATGTTCTCTTTGTAAAAATATCATCAATGAAACCATAAACTTGAAGTATGGGTCTCAATTTATAGAATACGAAATGAAAAAAAGGACTAAGAGAATCCTTATTGGTATTGGAATAGCTCTTGGAGTCATTATTGCTAGCGGAGGTGGATTCATTCTTTATTTAAAGTTGGGTTTCAGACCTCAAGTATTTAGTTTGGATGATGCTCCTCAAGAAATTTTGGATATTCAGGATGATTTAGTTGCTAAACTTGATGGTGGTACATTTGATTGGAGTGACATGCCTGATTTTGTGATATTTTCACAATATATTTCAGATAATAGTCCTTTAGTAAAGAAGCTAGTAAAAAATTGGGAGGAAATTGTCTGGTTCAACATTACTGATCAGGAATATTTGTGGTTCATAATTGAAAATGATTCATTAATTTTTAATATTGGTCCAACTCCACCTGGAACATATGGAATCCTCATTACTCTAGATTTCGCAGAAATGGTTAGAATTATTCACAGAGATGTCACTCCTCAAAATTCCTTTATGCAGGGAGGTTTAAAATTTGAAGGGAATTTTAATGATGTTCTCACTGTAAATCAAATAGTTGAAACCGCTGCAGCTACTCTAATGGGTTCATTTGCACCACCTATAGACGTATCTGGTAATTTTCATATAACTGTAGACAATCCCGATCTGTACAATGAAGATGGTTTAACTCTTATTCCTTATATTACAATTAATCTCGAGCCTGGACACCTCGGAGAGCTACATGTTGCTACACCAAGCACAGGGAAAGCAATAATTGTTAACAACAGAGGTGAAATGGTAGCTGAGTTAGAGGGGTCAGCTC
>JAGLOH010000517.1 GCA_023139025.1 Candidatus Heimdallarchaeota archaeon
CTGAAGGAGTTCCAACAATAAACAAAACTGGATTTTCAGGATCGATATCTCTTAATTTATCTTCAAGGCTATCATATTGGGCATCAGAAATCTCTGGTTCACCATCGTAGTATTTGCGTTTATGATGAAGAATCAAGTCTTCAAGTTGTTTCCTTTCCTCATCCACCATTTGAATCACTAATCTTTCAAATTTTGATTTAACATTTTAAATACTTGTTGGGGGGACTTTCATGAAACTAAAAAAAGTAAATCAAATTAATATTATTTGAAAAACTATAAATCTATCTACAAAGAGAAGTGCTTAGTTTATCGAACAAAGTATTAGCTTAAGTTCATCTCTTAATTTTTGCATGTCCCCTCAAAGAAACTAGTTTCGAATTTCTGAAACTTAACTACTTTTATAATCAGATTTTAACAGTTTTTTTGAAACTTCTTTCAGTTTTTTATCATAGTATTTTGAAGAAATTTCTGTTTTAGTAACACTAGCATATTTCATTAGAACACCTATATTCAGTAATAACGAAAAATCACTATCAGCTATTTGATGTAATAAATCTAAAGATTTTTTGAAAGTGTTATTAACAAACTTGCTTTTCAAATCATCTCTAAGCTGCTTATGGATTGATTCTGTTGTTCTTTTTTGAAAATACTCTATAATTACACTTAGGGCAACCATCAGATTAAAATTTTTATCTTGTTTCTGAACATCTTCTAAATTGCTCATTTTATTTTTATATCTCTCAAAAATCTCCTTTGCACGAATATTGAATTTTGAAGCAAGTTGGGCTATGAATTCCTCATCTTCACCTCTATCATATGGGTCAATATTTTCTCTGACGATTGTTATTAGCTTATCTATAACAATCCCGCTATTTTTAATCTTAATTTTCTTAGATGCTCTTCTATCTACAATAAAGTGAGGTTCCTCAAAAAATTGTTGGGACATGATGTAATTAACAGTATCATAATATTTCCAATCTTTGTTAGTCCCTCCATTTTGATTCCCCATACTTGCCCCTTATAATGAGAATCCTCCCCTTTAAAAACTTTAGTCTGACTTGAAAAAAAGGTAGCTAGTTGAGATTAATTGAGATAATTTCGTCTATTTCCTTTCTTTTTGCAGTATTCTTTCCGTCAAAAATACTCTTTGCTATTTTAGCTATTTTATTTTCTGTCTCTTGATCAAAAACAGGAATTTTCACATTACTCATAATTCGTTGAGTGTATGAGATTCTATGACCTCTCCTTGCACCGGCAGAGAGATAATATTCCCTAAAGAATTTGCTATTAAGATAACCTAATAGAAAGAAAGGATCCTTATTCTGTGGAACCAGAGTAAGTACATCGCCAGATGGTAAATAAGGTTCTTCAGTTAGACTGAATCTATTTTCTGTGCTTCTATCTAAACTAGGGACAAAAATTTTGGGTTGAGAAAAAAAGGATTTCAATTTCTCATAGTTCCTTAATGCTTGCCAGTGGAACCATTTGTTACT
>JAGLOH010000518.1 GCA_023139025.1 Candidatus Heimdallarchaeota archaeon
ATTTTTTGCCTTTATTTTCATTTTCTTTTTCCTCTTTTATTCTTTTTTCTTCTTGAATACTACTGCATTCATAACCTGCTGCCACTAATCCGTTTGCAATTATATTACGATAATGTTCTTCTAATGGTTTAGAGAGAGGTTCTTTAGCAGTTGAGATATTATGAAAATTATGTATAGCAAGGACTACTATCAAAAAGCCATTTTTTATCTTTTCTTTATCCATTTTCTTTCACTATCCTGTATTTTTCTTCTTTTTCTTTTTTCCTTCTTTCTCAATTTGTTCAAAGCTTTTGTGAATAACAGGTTTTTTTTCTAATGCTTTTGCTACAATTAAATACACCTTGTTCATTTTTCTAGCATTCACCATAGGGGCATTATAAGGAACATTCCAGATCACATCCCAAAGCTCTAGAAGCACTTGTTTTTCACTCAAATTCTTTCACCAACTCATCATAAGGAGATTTCTCTTTTGCTCTTTCAAAAATATCATCAATTATTGATCTATCAAATATTGTTAATATGACCATGTTCCCATCTACAGTTAAAGAAAAAAAATCATTATCATCTGGAAGTTTAAGAATATCACATTCATCACTTTCTTCTATTTCTTTCATTCTCTCACTATCCTGTTATTCAATTTGTTAGTAACTAACTTCATAAGCATAAAATCTAAAAAACCAATTCCCCAAGCTATAAAAAATAATATTGTTCTTTCTTGAGCTGTAATTACTTTGAAAATAGCAAGATCGACAAGAACAAAAACCATTATCAAAATAGCTAGAATATAATAAACAATAAACAATGGAGTAAGTTGTTCTCTCCATCTACTTAATTGTAGAGCAGTATTATATTTCATTTTCTTTTTCCTCTTACAAATGCTAAATAACACTGCCAAGAACAAAATTTGTTTTTTCCAGATCTCCAACAACGAATTCTAGTAAGACTTCTTTTGCAGTTTTTACATCTTTTACCATTATTTTTTCTCACTATTTTCACCTATTAAATGATATTTGTTTTTTGGTCTACCTCTCTCCCCTGAAAAGACTTTAACTGATTTAATTACTCCTTTTTCTTCTAATTGATTTAAGTACCTCAGTAAGCCTTGTTTTTTCTGCTTGAATGTAATTGCTAATTCATCTAAAGTTAAGTCTCTCTCCGTTAGCTTTTGCACTATTAAATCACATTTCTTAACAAAGAAACTAGTTTGTTTTTCATATAACAGGTTCATCACTCTATTTCCTTGATCTCTTTGCTGTTCATGTGATAGCTCATTCTCTCTTTTCATATCCTGTGAATGAATCATTAATTCCTTTGTTGCATTTTGTAATTCTGTTATAGCTTCTGTATGAAAGTCTATTTTTTCATGTAATTGTTGAATCAAGAGAGTATTATCTTCGTTAGGTCCAAAGACAAAAGCATTGATTCCTCCTTTGCTCAATGGTTCGCTATATTGTTGTTCTAATCCAATGATCATATCAGAAA
>JAGLOH010000519.1 GCA_023139025.1 Candidatus Heimdallarchaeota archaeon
AGTGGTTGGTAAAGTAACATCTTGATCATCTTCATCAGTGGTTAAAAGGGAGATTTCAGGAGTTGAGATGTAGACAGGTGTAAAATCAGATTCAAGTACCACATAACTAGCATTTACAGAAAAGACTTGCTTTGTAACTAATTCATCAGTGTATTCCACAATAATTCGGTAGATTATTAGATTATCATAGTCAAATGCAGGAAGAGTTCCTGAATATGAGTTAATTGCTCCAATTGAACCTATAGGAGTTCCTGAGGAAGTTATATCAATATTAATCCACGTTGGGGCATTGTTAAGAAGATATTGAAGATAGACCTTAACATCTTCTGTATCTGTAGGTACAAATATTTGAGATTCAATAAAAACTTCATTAATGTCTTGTGGATTAAGGATGTCTCTTGTAACATATTCAATAGAAGGGATAACTGTATAAATATTGTCAAGAGGATAGAGGTCTTTAATTTCATAAACAACAAAATCAATTGTAACAAGATCAATTAAAATCTCTGTCGCCCCAGGTTCATTATAATAATTACCTTCAAAAGTAACATTATCAAGTTGTTTATAGAAAAGACTTAAACAATCAATTATTGAACCATATTGTCCAACAGTTCCAAAATTGTTATGGTATACAGAGAAACCGTTACTGTCAATAAAGGTTATTGCTTCTCCAACAATTGAATCAAATGAATTTCCAGTTACAATGGGAGATGTACAACCAATAATTTGTATACCTGTATTTAACACCTTATAGGTTCCATCACGAATTTCCAAATACAATGTATTTCTGGCAACAATTCCAATATCTGAAGTGTTTACGTCATTCCCTAAAAGTCTGATATTGTCTGAGAACCAGATACTGACCCCATAAACAGAGTCAAATATACCGTTACTAGCTAAAATACCAAAACTAGTTGACCAGAGTGTTATTCCATATTCTGCATTAATCGCTCCGTTAGCAGTTATAACTACTTCTTTAGTTTGTTCAACATAGATACCAGTTATTGTATTATTAATAATATTACCAAGAATTATTACTTCTCTTGAAGAGATTACACCGATTCCTTCCCCTACAAAGGTTAGAACATTAGATTCAATTTCATTATTTCTTCCACCTAGAAGATTGATTCCTGTTGAAACATTATAAAATACATTAAAAGATATTACAGCATCTCTTGAATCTACTATATCAACAGACTTTTCTGATATGTTATAGAACTCGTTATTTGACACTTCAATTCCGTCAGAATCTAGTACTGCTACACCATTCTCAAGATTATCAAAGTAATTGTTAATAATCCAGTTTGGTGATATGAAAAAATCAATAGCTTGATTACTATCAATGAATCTATTTTCAGTTATTAAAGATGCTCTTGTGCCTTCTGCCTCTATACAAACATCTGAAACATCTGTGAAGTTATTGTTGCTGATTGTTGAGAGATCTGCATTATCTAGTATGATA
>JAGLOH010000052.1 GCA_023139025.1 Candidatus Heimdallarchaeota archaeon
TTAGATGAACTTCTTTATTCAAATAGAATTTTAAAAATCCCTATTACAGAAGGTAATGTAAAAGATTATGTGTTAACAATTCCAAAGAAAAAAGAAACTGGCTGGATGACTATGGTGTGTCCTTGCTTTATTTGTGATAGGATAAGCGAATGTGCAATTAATAATCCAGTAAATCCTGTATCTTGCAGACTTTACAATGAATGGTTAATTGAAGAAGATGAATCAAAGAAGATACAATCTTACAGATTCATTGAATATGATATCCTGGATGATGACGATAGAGTGCGTATACCCTTAAAGTGACAAATAAAAGGACACAATTCTTATCAATAATGATTTTTAAAGTAGCTCAAATAAATCTATGTGATTACTTTGAGTGATGATCCTTATGCAAGAAAAGCAAGAGTAAGTGGGTTTAGATCACGAGCTTCTTACAAGCTTTTTGAAATAAACGACAAATTTAGTATTTTCAAAAAGGGTCAGCAAATTGTAGATTTAGGTGCTTCTCCTGGTGGGTGGTCACAAGTAGCTTCTAGAAAAGTTGGAAGTAATGGTTTGGTAATTGCAATAGATAAAGCATATATTCAAGAATTTAAAGAGAAGAACATAACCATTCTTTTTCAGGATATTTTTAGAAAAGACCTAGCCACATTTCTCCTAGAGAATTTTGGAAAATCAGATGTTTTAATCTCTGATTGTGCTCCAAATATCTCAGGCAATTATGATATGGACCATTCTATACAGTCTAAACTTGTACATAGAGCACTAGAACTTGCATCCAACATCTTATACATGGGTGGATCTTTTATCTGCAAGATATTCCAAGGGAGTGAAACACAGGAATTTGTAAAAAGTGTTAAAGAACTCTTCAATGTAGTAAAATTATTCAAGCCAAAATCCTCAAGGAAACAGAGTTCAGAAATATATTTGGTAGCTAAAGATTTCAAATCAGAATCATAAGTTGTGTATTGGGGTGATTCAATGACAACAGGTAGTTGGAAGAAAGTCAAAGAAGGAAATACGGAATTAGAAATAATTAAAGACGCTGAAAGAATATACGATGCTTCAGTATTCTATAATCCTAAAATGACAGTAAATAGAGATTTTACACTTCTTATGCTAGAAACAATTTCCAAAAAACAAGGAAAACCATTAACTTTTGTAGATGCTTTAGCTGGAACTGGAATTCGTAGTTTCAGGATATTAAAAGAATTAAGCTCTTCAACAATCAATAAAGTGATTATTAACGATAAAAATCCTAAAGCTATTGAGATAATTTCTAAAAATGCATTATTACTTGAAAACAAAGAGAAATTTGAAATAATTCACTCAGATGCTTCAGATTTACTTTATGAAATTATACAACAGAGACAATCAATAGATGTAATAGATATAGATCCATTTGGTTCTCCAATAAAATTTTTTGAAACATCGTTATATGCTCTCAAAAGAAATTCTGGGTATCTATTCGCAACAGCAACTGATCTACAAGTTCTATGTGGAAAGTATTCAGACGCATGTTTAAGAATCTATAATTCTTATCCAACGCGCCTCTATTTATGTCATGAAGTTGCGTTAAGAATTCTTTTATACAATATAATCATTAGTGCTGGAAGACTTGGTCTTGAAATAAAGCCAATATTAAGTTACCATCATGAGCATTTCTTGAGAATTAAAGTAAAAATAGAGAAAAGCAAAGAAGCTGCTAATAGTCAGCATCAACAAATCGGTATGCTATCTTTTTGTTCTCAATGTTCTTACTATAGGACTTTTACATTACAAGAAACCTTTTCTCTATCACATTGTCCAATCTGTGATAACCCTTTGGAGAGAGCTGGGCCACTATGGTTGGGTGAATTATATGATAAGCAATATCTTCTCTTGATGAACGAAATAAACAAGGGAATGGAATTACCAAGTGAAAAGAGGATATCAAGATTACTAAAACTAGCTTTGGAAGAAATTGATGAAATTCCATTTTTCTATAATTTTCCTCTAGTTACACGACATTCTGTGAATAGAGGAATAAAAATACAAGATATTATTGAAGCTCTTTCTGATGCTGGATTTAAAGCTTCTAGAACACCATTTGATCCAGAGGGATTGAAAACTGATGCAAAATATGAAGAGTTGGTACAGATAATAAACGATTTCTAAGGTAGGTGAAGAATATTACAGATCATGAGAACATTATTGTAGGAATTGATGAAGCTGGAAGAGGTCCAGTTATAGGACCATTAGTGATATGTGCGTATGCTATTTCAAGGAAAGATTTAGACAAATTGACTAAACTCAAAGTTAAAGATTCAAAGCTACTTTCAAAGAAAAGAAGAGATGAATTATATTCTCAATTGATTCCTATAGCCGCTGATTACAAAGTCAAACATCTTTCTGCAGCTGAAATTGACGAATTAAGAAAGAACTATACTTTGAATATTATTGAACAGAAGATAATGCTGAAGTTAGCAAAGGATCTTAAAACAACCCCTTCAGAAATCTATATTGATGCAGCTGATGTAAATGAGAAGAGATTTGGGGCAGTATTTGAAACCGAATTTTCTGATGCAAAGATAATATCAAAACACAAAGCAGATATTCTTTTTCCTGTTGTCTCTGCTGCATCGATAATTGCAAAAAAGGAAAGAGATGATACAATAGAAAAGATCTCCAATAAAATAGGTGAGGAAATTGGTTCTGGATATCCAGCTGATCCTATTACAAGAGAATTTTTGAGAAGGTATTATGCAAAAAATAAGAAATTCCCTGCTTATGTAAGAGAATCATGGGATACAATTAATAAAATAAAAAAAGAATTTAGTGAGAAAAAAAAACTTTCTGAATATTTCTAGTTAAGCTTATGTTACAATAACTGTTTGTCTTCTTTTTTTAAGGATAAATGGAATTATTGCACCAGTTACTAATCCTATAGCATGTGCAAAAAAATTGACATTTGGACTACCAAAGGACATTATCAAGAAAAAAATTCCTCCTGATGCCAAATATCCCCAAAACGATTTTGTTTTTTCATGTTGATACATAAGAGCAAGAGCTGCCCCAAGTAATCCAAAAATACCTCCGCTGGCTCCTGCTGAGATAGAATAAGGTCCATATACAAAAGAGAGTAAACCACCCATTATTCCTGAAAAAATGAATACGAAATAATATTGTCTGGATAATAATCGTTCTTCTACCTTGAAGCCAAAAACAAGTAAAAATAAACAATTAGAGAGCAAGTGAAGAAGATCTACATGGACAAAAATCGAAGTAACTAATTGATAGATATGCCCATGAAAAACCAGGTAATTATATTGACCAACTGCAACTAATATCTCATCAGCTATAGATATGGCATCTCTGAAAGTAGCAATGTTACCTAAGGACAATGTAATTATCCATAGAACAATGTGTACGATGAGGATTATCACTAAAATATTCCTTGTAGGTAAATTTGTTTTCCAGAAAGAACTCATGGAAAAACTATCTTTATCTTCACTCACAATTTATGAGATAAAAAAAGTATTAAAACTGTTGCTGTTAAAAAGAAAATAAAAAGAAGAATTTACTTCTTTTCAATTGAATAATAGACACAACTTTCAACACCCTCACTAATTATTGCTTTTCTTGCTTTAACAAAACCCACAATGGTGCTGAAGAATAAACCAATCATTAGGAAAATTAAACCAACTCCTGTAGATACAATTGGACCAATAAGATGTTCAACTGTTAACTGACTCTGTGTAAGTCCTTGAAACTGGTAACTTATTCTTAGAATGGCAAGTGGTAATGTTCCTATGAGAACTATAACTGCACCAATTAGTATCCCGATGAATAGTTTCATAGGTGATAGCTTTAAGGGTTTGTCAGAAGCTTGAGGGAGCTCAACTCTTGTATCATCGTTCTTAATTGCATTTACGATATTCGAAAAGGAGCTCGGTAACATAAAAGCTGTGAGATTCAGATTAACTACTATGGTTAACAATGCTAGTCCTATTCCTATGAAAAGCAAAGCTAGACTAATCGCTCTTCCAGGTTTAATAAGCATTTTTAGAGGAACGACACCTAGCAAAGTTTCTTGAAAAGCTTGATAGATTGCAATTACAAAGAAGAAGATAAACATCCACATTAATCCTGCAGTAGCAAATGAGTGTACTGCAGTTGTAATTTTCAAAGGATTTTCTATTGTAGGAACTTTCATTTCAGCTATTTCCTCAACAGTTTTTCCTAATTGAGTTCTTTGTCTTCTCAACCACTTTATAATTCTTAATAACCAATAACTTATTGCAAATAGTAATATTGCTATCCCTAGAAAGATCCATGTATCCCAAAGTAACGCATTCAAACCAACTGGTGTTTCATATGTTGGTGAATAGTTAACTGCATAATTAACTGCTCTAATTATAGCAACTGGTATTAGTGCAGATGCTGTGACAATCATACCTGTGATTGTAACAATCTTGGTCCATCTTGGAATGAGACTTCTAGGTTGTAAAACTTCTAGATCTTTTTCTCCTTTAACCAGTGCTTTCAGTCTTTTAGGTAATTCATTAACTTGAATACCCAAATTGAGCACTATAGTGGTTAAACCAAAAGCTATGCCTCCTATCAGCAAAGCAACACCCAATCCTTCAATTGGAACAGTAATTATTTCATATATGTGATTAGCAAATTCATTGCCATTAACACCAGCTATTATCCAAAATATCATTATAACTGCTGCAACTAATTCAGAGAGTATTCCTGCAATTAGCATAATTGGGAAACTCTTAGCAAAGAATGGTGCTTTATAGTCTTCTAATTTTAAGCCTGCTTTCTTGAAACTTCCAGTTGCATTTTCACCTGTAGATTTAATACTTTTCACTATAATTACAATAGCAAAACCAATTCCTAGTTTCAGAAAACCTAAACCTAATAGTGGGATTATTTCTAAGAATCTTCTCAATACTATCTCTACTACTGTACCTTGTAGTGTAGCTTCATTAATAGTTCTCCAAATCCCTAATCCCAATGAGATAAGCACAAGAGAAAAACCAAAAAAGAGAATTTCTTTGTATCTTTTGAATATATTTTCCAACATTTTAATCATCCTAAATTTTAATATAAAATTTTTTTTCTAACTCCTAATCTTTTGATAAAAAAAAGATGGAGAGAAAGTATAGATCTCTAATTATGAATTTCCTCAGATTACATAGCAAACTCAGGAACAGGTAACCCATGTTTCTCTGCTATTTGTTTCATAAGACCAGTTATCATTTTGAATTTCTCTTCACCCATTTGTTTAGCAACCTCTAAAGTTGTTTTCTGGTCAATCTTATAGATTTTGTCGCTAAGCAGATTTCCAGCTTTCATCCTTCCAACAAGAATTGCTTCCTTTTCTTCTGGGGTTAATCCCATAAACACTTTCATTCGTGTTGCAATAAAGGGTTTCATTTTCTTCTCTTTCAGACTTGAAACAGCTGTTATCAGTCCTGCTATAGACTTTATTCTTTGCTCTTCTGGTTGACCTGCAACCATTTTTAGCCTTTGAGTTAGCATTTGATGTCTTTGCTCTTCAGGAGCATCAGCCAACATTTTAATCATTTCATCCATTTCACTCATTAAAATCACTTTGAAAAATTAATTTCCAACTATTACTATGTGCGTGAAAGTATTTAAAATCTCTGAAGTTACAAAAGATTGCATAAATAAAGCCTTATCCAATCATGGGTAGCCCTACCCATGTTTTACATGATTTGGTGTGCGCTATGTGTTTTTAGAAGTTGAAATATACTAGACCATGAATAGACAAGCTTTTTATGTTCAGCTTTTTGGTCAATTTAGGAAAAAAGATGGATATTAGTGGAACTATAATTGCAACTGTGAATGAACATGGTGAAATTGATGTAGTTAGACATATCTATTTTGAATGTACAAGCTGTACGGAATGTTGTAAGTTGAATAACATTCCAGTAACTGAACCAGATATTAGACTTATTCAAGATAATGGCATTGAAATTGATCAAATGTTAGAAGAACTAAGTCCTGTTCTAATCGCAAATAAAAATCTTAAAAAAAACGGTTTTATTAAAGCTTACATTTTAAGAAAAAAACCATTTGTGAATGAATGTGTTTTTGTTGATGAGACAGGTCTATGCAAAGTACATAAATTCAAACCACTCACATGTCAGCTTTATCCTTTCTCGGTCAAGAAAAATGAAAACAAGCTTTGTGTTATAGTTCATCCAAAAAATATCTGTGAATTTATCGAGATGGATGTTGAAGAATCTAAATCAAATACTATTGAGATAACAGAGGATCTATTAGCAGCTCTTTTTGGAGAGAAACAAACATAGTAATGATAAACTTTATCTGTAACAATTACAGATATACCTCCATGAGCTTGTTTAAAACAAATTTTATGAAGCTCGTTGAAGCATATCTTCAAGACAAAGGCTTTACTGTTGAGATGTGTAATATTTATACAAGAAACGTTGATTTCTATGAGAGCTACAAGAGAGTAATCATGTGTGCGTACAAAGATGATTTACTCCTAACTATCCGCGCTAGAAGTGGAGAAGCATCTGATCCATTTAAAGGAACAGATGATCAAATTGAAGCTAAGCTTCAAGAACCAGCTCTAAAGCTATTAAGCTGTGTTTTATCTTTAAATTCAGGAATGGATCCAATTTATTGTGACAAATTCAAAGGAATGAAAGCTGTTCCTGTTATTATAATGGAAAAATCTTCTAGAAATCATCCGCTTTACTATTATTTTGATGGGGATGCCAGAGAATCTAAGACTTGGTATAAGAAGAAGAACGTAGTTTATCTTCCTTGGGATTGGCTACAGGAATTCTGGAATGAGGATTTTAAACTATCGTTAATGGATCAAGGATATGAAGTTTCAGAATCAATCGAACATGAACCTGAGATCCATATCAAGCAAGCAATAACTGAAATAGAAGAAGTATTAGCATCTAGAAGAATTGGAATAATGAAATCTATCCATTTAGATAAACCTACTCTTCCACCATTAGCTCTCACTCTTACTCAAAATGATCAAATGATGATTTTTGTTGTAGATGAACCAGATGATAGTGTTCATCCCAAACTTATGGACTTTGCAGTTTATCATTTTGGGACAAAAATAGATAAGTTCCCAACTACAGTTAAAGCTATATTCTTCAATATTTCAATAATTGATAAGGATAAAAGTTACATGAATCCTTATGTTCCTAAAGATAACAAATTTGTAGAGGATCATTTTGAACATCCAATAGTCATAAAGACAACAACCAAGGGTTTTAAGTTGCTTCTAGAAGCTGCCACAATTGAAGAATTATCTGCACTTCCACAATTAAGTCCTATTTTAAATCTTGAAATGGGCAGTTTATTGAAGACATCCTCTGGATACTGGTTTACTAAAGTTTTCAATGAAGCTAAGAAAAAGCTAAAAAATTTCTATTCATCAAAATGCCCCTATTGTTCTAATACTAGTATTTTACATCAAGTCCCAAATTACGCTGTATCACATCTTAATCTTGATCTCAAACTAACAAAAGAAAATTCATATGTAGTTTATTGTGACGATAAGAGAAATGGGTGTGGCTTAGGATTCATTATAGTAAAGGATAAGTTTCAAGGTGGTGTTCATGGATTTTTTGTTGGAGGAGACCAACAATATGCACATGAAGTTGATAATGCTAGAAGGCAAATTCAGTCAATAGGATTGAAGACACAATCTTTTGTACATATTAAACAGTGATTAGATAAGTACAAACTTAAATCCGTACCCAATTAATCCTTCTTCTCCATTTTTTGATAAAGTTCTGAAAACCATTCGAACTTTCATTCCTTCTGTAAGATCCTCAAGTTTGGTATCGGTAATTTGACCAGTTACCTTAATGCCATCATCTAATTCAACAAGACCAATTATATACGGGGCATAAAACATCAATTCTTCTGCGGTCTGAGATACTCTTGTAAAATGAAGAATTTTCCCTGTTTGTGCGAGTTTCAGTTCTGAAATATCTTCACTCGAGCAGTGAGGACAATATTGAGTGATTGGAAAGCTCTTCTTTTTACATTCCTGACATAAGATTCCCAATGCTAGATATTTCTCTCTTCTCTCTCTCCATATTTTAGGTGGTTCCATTATTTATCATCCTCCATATTTGAAAGTATATGCACTAAAACACTTGCTCCTGTCCCCATTACATTTTGTGTTAGACCATACTTAATATCATCAACTTGTCTCTTGTTAGCTTCTCTTCTCATTTGCTGGATAATTTCAATAATTTGAGCGATACCTGTTGCACCGAAAGGATCCCCTCTTGCTTTGAGACCTCCACTGGTATTTACACTAATATCTGAGTTAAGTTGTGTTTTTCCTTCAATTGTAGCTTTACCCCCATCTCCTTTTTGGAAGAATCCAAGATCTTCTATAGCTAGAATCTCTCCTATCGGATATGAATCATGTACTTCAGCAATACTAATATCCTTCGACGAAATCTGAGCCATTTCATAAGCTTTTTTTGATGCAATTTGGGTTGCTAGAAGTGATGATAAGGTTCCCCTATGGTGTAGTGATATTTTATCCGAACTTTGAGCTGAACCTACAACTTTAACCTTTCTTTCAATTTCCGAGTGGCTTTCCACAAATTCCTTGGAAGCTATTATTACTGCAGCGCTTCCATCACAGTGGGTTGCTGGATCAAATCTTCCTATAGGGGCTGAAATTCTCTTTGCATTGAGAAATCGTTTTAATGAGATTTCACGTCTGAATTGAGCGATTGGATTATTCACTCCATTCTTGTGGTTTTTGACCGGAACTGACGCTAATTGTTCCATGGTTGTATTGAACTCCTTCATATGAGCTTGAGTCATCCAAGCATACAGACTTGTTAACGTGGCCCCTTGCTCAAATTCCCATTGATAATCAATTGTACCTCCAAGAATTTTCTCTAGTGTGCTACTATTGACAAAATCACTTAATTTCTCTGTACCTAGTACTGCAATACAGTCTAGAAGACCACTTTTTATAGCAATGAAAGCTTGATGAAATGCTCCAGCTCCACTTGCATTTCCTACATCAATTTTAGTAATCGGTATGTTCAAATTACACTCTCTACTAGCCTCTGCTCCTATGTAGGATTGACCGTTCCTATTTGAAACCAATGACCCAAAATATAAACTCTGAATCAAATCCTTGCTAATCTTTGCATCTTGAATAGCTTTAGATAGAGCTTGTGATGCACTGGAACTAGGATTCAGTTCATAGTGCTCTCCAAATTTAGTTATACCATATCCTATAACATAGACTTTTCTTTTACTCATCTTAACACCTCAATATCCCCTTGTATCTAGAATACTTACCATAGTTAATTTCTTCCTTGTTGTTCACATAATATTCAACTGTTAGTGGATATGACTTGAGTTCTTCAATCTCATCAGTAATTGAAAATGAAAACGCATCACTTCCAGCGCCACTGCCATATGAAGTCATAAATATTCTATCTCCTGAGTTAGAATTATTAAGAATATGAGCTAATCCTAACATTGATGAAGCGGAATATGCATTTCCAATGTTTTTGCATATTAAGCTGTTATCTATTTGTTCAGTTGTAAAACCAAGCATTTTTGCAACTGTAAGTGGAAACTTAGTATTAGGTTGATGAAACGTGACATGATTATAATCTGAAGGTTTAGTTCCAAGTTTTTCCATTAATCCTTTTGAAGCATCAACAGTATGTTGGAAGTATGCTGGTTGTCCTGTAAATCTATTCCCATGGGAAGGAAATACTGCTCCTTCTCTTCTCCAAAAGTCTGGTGTATCTGTAGTGATTGAATACGTCCCCTCTAGCTCCGCTACAACTCTCTCCTTACCAATTAGAAAAGCTGCACTTCCAGCTCCAGTTGTATATTCTAAAGGATCTCTTGGTTTAGCTTGGCTGTCATCTGAACCTATAGCAAGTCCAAATTTTATCATTTCAGATTTAACTAATCCAAAACACATTTGCATCCC
>JAGLOH010000520.1 GCA_023139025.1 Candidatus Heimdallarchaeota archaeon
TGCATTATCTAGTATGATACCAGTTTCAAGATTCCGGAAAAAGTTATCAGTCAAAGTAATTCTTGAATCTTCAAGGTAGGCGGCTACCTTAGCATGATGGAAATAATTATTTGTTATTTCTACAGGAACGATATCATCTATTTGCAAACCAACTTCAACTGTAGTGTCAAATTCATTGTTATCAAGAACAAGATCATCTGCATTATCAATTAAAAGCCCGTAATTAACGCCATCAAATACACAATAACTGATTTCAATAGATCCACTATCAACTAGTTCCAATCCAATTTCAGCAGCAATAAATTCACTATTTTCAATCAAAATATTTTGACTACTCTTGATATAAAAAGAACAACCATTAAAATCTGTTGTATCTATGGTGAAATCTGCCGCATTCCTAACATCAATTAATGCATAAAATACAAGACTTTCTATGAAAGTTACAGATGATACTACACTAAGATTGCTGCTAAGATGAGTCGCTTTAATTGTGAAATTATACATACTATCTGTTGGTTGTAGAATGCTGTTTTCAACATAAAGTGTGGCACCATCTTTCAATTCTATTGTACATGAGAAAGTTTGATTTGCCAAGAAATCTACAGTTGAGTTAATAATCCTCAACTCTCCTCCTTCCTCAATAAGTATAGAACCATTAATAATTACATCGTCAGTTATTGTTTCCAATCCTGATATAATCCAAACTCCTTCTGTTGGAGGTTGTAATTTGATAAAACTGTTAGTTGCTTTAGAGACTGTGCCAACAGTTAACAATCCGATAATAAGTGTAACTGTGAATAGAGTTAATATTTTCTTAGAAACCTTCATCTAATTAACCTCGAGAGTTATTCTTAATTTAATCAATCGTGATGAAGCACATTTTTAAAGTTTCTGTAAGAACTGTGATTTCAGATTTTATCGTTTGAGAAATCAATAGCAAATTAAGGTCCTAAACTACCGAAACGAGTAAAATTCATTTGATAAATTGACTGAATAAATCTGTTAAATTGAAGTATTATCTTCTAATTTTTCTTTGTTTTAGATTTCTTTTCCTTTCGTCTAACTTTCTCACGAGCTATACGGTCTTTCTTATATTTCTTCAGCATAAGTTTATCCAGCTGTTCATTAGTTAAATCAGGAGGATTTATCAGAGGTTCTGGATTTTCAATTAGCTCTTTTAACAAATCAACAGTTGGTCCACTGTAACTTCCTGGTGTGATTCGATCATCTATGCAAAATTTAACATCCATAATATTTCGTATATCAACTTTTTCTGTTTCTTGATCTAGAATCTGAGCTTTATACATTTTTCCAAAAGTTACTAGCACTCCTGTTGTTCCAAGACTAAAGAGGTGGTGATAAACAGCATCTACATTTATCGATCCTAAATGAGCTAGAAATACTGTTGACCACATTGGAATATCCTTAGTAAAAGCATATATTGGCATATTACGTTCA
>JAGLOH010000521.1 GCA_023139025.1 Candidatus Heimdallarchaeota archaeon
GAAACATATTCGAATGTGCTCCTCTTTCCTGTCAAGCTACCTTTTCTTAGTCCAGACCATGTAAAGGAAATTCAACCGTTAGAAGATATTTCCCCTCATGAGGAGATAATTAAAAAATATAGAGTTCAACTTGTTCATGATGAATATATCTCCTACGAAGAAAGAGAAGGTATAATGATCCAAACCTACAATCCAAGTTCTCTTTGGTTCATATCACAAGAATCTACTTTTTTAATAGATACAGAGGAAATAATAGGACGAAGAGGGGAAAAAAAGTTGTTTTGGCTAGTAAAGGATTCTTTTACTACAGTAAGCAATAAGGGATTAGTAAAGACAACCAAGGATTTATTTTCTGTAAGTAAAGTTCAAAAGACTGTTCACAGAATTCTAGATACTCCCCTTGCATCAATCTTCTCTCGATTTAGTGAGATTTTTGCATCTATCTAGATTTCTTTTTCTTACACACTGCTTTTTTCTAATTTGCTTCGAATAATTTTAGCAATCTGCTTTGAGATGATAGGAGGAACGGCTTCTCCAATCTGGTTAAACATTGCCTCAATAGAACCGGTAAAAATAAAACTATCAGGAAAACTCATCAATCTGGCTTGTTCTCTCACAGACAAGGGCCTATCCTCTAGAGGATGGATAAACCGCGATTTACCCATTATTGTTGGAGCCAAATCTTTTTCATCCAACTTAGTCCAATTTCTGTTTTCCCGTGATGCCCCCTTGAAGTAAACAGCTGCATGTCCTTTTCGAATACCAATTCCTTCATTCTTTACCTGTTTTGCAAAAGGAATCCTAAAATGATTGGGGATATCATTTGGATAAGAAGGTGAAGGTAAATCTAGCATAACCTCTTCGATTTTTTTCTTTCTCTGAGGAACCATTTCCAGATGAATATTTGATATGAACACCCTGTTTCGATAACTTGGGCAACCATACTTCTCAGAAGAAAGGAAGTTAAAGTGTATCTTGTTATACCCTATGGATTTAAATTCCTCTTTGATAATTTCTTTGCCTTCTGAATCTACTATTGGAACCACATTTTCAATAACAAAATAGTTTGGAGAAAGGTCACCAATAATTCGTGTTGCATGAAAGATCAAATCCCCTTGAGGAGTGTCGTAAAAGCGTTCTAAGGGAGACTTTTTTCTTTTTGGATTAGCTGCTGTAAAAGGTTCACAAGGAGGAGAAGCTAAAACAACGTCAACTGTATCCTTCACTTCCTCAATTATTTCTAAACCATGAACTGTACGTATATCTCTAACCCAAACCTTCGAATCTGGAAAGTTTTGTTTATAAGTTTGAGCTGCTTTTTCATCAATTTCTATCGCCAATTTATCTTCAAAACCTTCCTGAACAAAACCTAAGCTGAACCCTCCTGATCCTGAAAAAAGATCTATAAATGAGAATTGTTTCTTCTTTGAATTAAGAGTCATTTTTGCAGCACAAC
>JAGLOH010000522.1 GCA_023139025.1 Candidatus Heimdallarchaeota archaeon
GCAATTGGAAAGCCATGGGAGCCTGCATTCGAGGGGACATGTGGTAAGGGTGGACAATGGGTTCCAGTAACTGGTGGAGGACCGAATCTTGCTGTATCTAATCTTGTTGTTGGAGGATCAAAATAATGTCAACTGAAGAAAATCTTCACGATCTAGCTGAATATGTTATTAAATATGGTACATCCCTTGGCGCAGACCAAATTGAAGCCTATACAATATTTGGATCTGTAAGAAGTATTCAGATTGAACGTGGTTCTATTAGACGTTTTACAGATACTAGTAATTCTGGTTTAGGAATTCGAGTGATAAAGAACAATGCAATAGGGATGGCATCTACGACTATTTTTACTGAAGAATCGCTAGAAAAAACTATCAAGGATGCTTACGCTCTTGCAGATGTAAGCCCTCCTGATCCAAATTTCAAATCTTTACCTTATGATCCTAAAACAGCTCCTATAATTTCTGGTCGATTTGATGAAGCTGTAGCAGCTATATCAGTTGAAGAATTTACAGATCTAATTCTTGACTCCATTCAAAAAGCAACTGTTAGAGATGACGCAATTATAAGCGGAAATTTCAATGCGGGAATAGGAGAAAGATATATTCTAAATTCCGAAGGTGTAGACAGATTTGCATCCCAAACTTCTGTAAGTGGATATCTAGGTGTCAAGATACAAGATGGTGAAGATATAGGTAACGCTTATTATTATGATGCTGCAACCCAAATGAAAAATTTTGATCACATTAAAATTGGAACAGAAGCTGGATTACGAGCTAAAAAAATGTTAGGTTCTCAAAAAATCGAAACTACATCACTGCCAATCTTACTTGATCCAGATAGTGCTTATGGAACAATAAGTCCCATACTTTCTAGTGGAATTAATGCTTTCAGTGTCTTTAATAGAACAGCTTTCTTTGTAGATAAAATCGGTGATGCAATTGCTTCATCTAAGCTGACAATGATTGATGACCCATTTATTCCAGAAGGAACAGATTCTGCAGGTTTCGATGATGAAGGAGTTGTCCCTAAGAAACTTGCTCTAGTTGAAAACGGCATTCTACAAACCTACATCACAGATTCTTATACAGCTCCTTTAGTTGGATTAGAAAATACTGGTCACGCATCAAGAAGTTCATTTGCTTCAAGACCACAACCAGCGCCTTACACAATGAAAATAAAAGCTGGTTCTGTTTCGAAGGATGATTTACTTGCAGATATGAAAGAAGGGATATATCTGATGTCTTCTTCTATTCATTCACGAGGAGATAATCCACAAGTCTCTGCTCAAATCAATCAAGGATTTTATGTAAAGGATGGAGAAATACAATATCCTGTTAAGAATGCAGTCATAGGATGTACAATTTTTGAAATATTTGAGAAAATCGAAAATATGAGTAAAGAGACGGAAAATCGCAGTGGACATGAAGCTCCCTGGATATTGCTGTCTCCACTT
>JAGLOH010000523.1 GCA_023139025.1 Candidatus Heimdallarchaeota archaeon
TTGATCCTATGCAATTACCTCCACATTTAGCACAATTTATATCAGATCAGTCTCAATTGCAAGGGCTTTCAATCAAAAAAGTAGGAATGATACACGACCAAAATCCTACTGCTTTAACTTATGGACGTTTAAAAAAGAATGCTAGGCTTGTTTTGTCAGATGGTATTATTAATCTTTTAACAAAAGAAGAACAGATAGCTGTTGTTGGTCATGAATTAGGACATATTGCCCATCGAGATTTTCTCTTTATGACTATTGCTGCTGCAGTACCAATGATTCTTTATACGTTCTATATTTTTTCACGAGGTTTTATGAGGATAGGATTAATCTCTGGTGGAGATGATAGTAAAGCTGCTGCTGGTATTGCTGCAGCTGCAATAGTAACTATGGTTGTTTCTTATCTGTTTTATATAATTAGTCAGTTTCTAGTTATGTTTCTAAGTAGAGTTAGGGAATATTACGCAGATAGATTTTCCGGACAAGAAACCAGGAATCCTGCTGCACTTTCAACCGCTCTGGTAAAGATTGCTTATGGTATGGTACAATCTCAAGCTCAATATGCACAGACTATGAATGATAAAAAAGTTGATAGAAGAGCTAGAACCAGAGCTTATAGAAGATATGGTTTTACTAATGCTACAAGATCATTGAACATCTTTGATATCAATGCAGCTAGAGGTTTAGTAATGACCGCTTATGCTCAATCTCAAGTTGGTGATATTGACCCAAATATGGTCGTAAAAGCTGCAGCATGGGATTTAGAAAGCCCTTGGGGTGGTTTCTTAGAACTTCAGTCTACTCATCCACTTGCTGCCAAAAGATTATTAGCTCTTGATGATTTAGCAGAAGAAATGGGTATGAAAAGAGCATTTCCAGATCTGGGAGATGATCAAATAAGGGAATCATTATGGGATGAGTTTCTGGTTGATCTCTTCTTGATGTATATCGCACCTGCTTTAGTCTTCATCTTACCTGGAACAATAGCAATTTTCTATGTATTTGGACTCTCTCAGTACACCTCAAATAATTGGATGTGGATTGGACTTGGTTCTGGTTTCGCATTAGCTGGATTATTATGGGTTTGGAGAACAAGAATCAAATTTCCTCAGCTTGGTGAGGAACTACCTCTCATTTCTATAATGGGTGCAGTTACTGATGTATCAGATGATGGATATGCCGAGGCATCTCCATTTAGAGGAAAACCAATTCATTTGCAAGGAACAATAATAGGTCGAGGGCAACCTGGTTACTATTTCAGTGAAGATGTTGTACTACAAGATCCTTCAGGAATTATAACTTTGGATTATAATCCTTTATTTGGGTTCATGAGATGGTTTACCGCTCTCTTTAGAGTCGAACGTCTGATTGGATCTCAAGTTACAATTGAAGGATGGTATAGACGAACACCAAGACCTGTGGTTATGATCAAAAGGATGTATACTCTTGATGGTC
>JAGLOH010000524.1 GCA_023139025.1 Candidatus Heimdallarchaeota archaeon
GAAAGAGGAGCACATTCGAATATGTTTCTTCAACAATTTCTCCTACTGCTCCTTCCTGTGAATGAACAAGTAAATCAGCGATTATCCCAATGGGTCCTTCAAGTAAGAACCCTATTTGTCTGTTTTTCTTCTCATCGAAAACTGGAAGAAGGATTGTGTTTTTAGATAAGGAAATTTTAACTTGTTTGTTATTGAAAGTATATTCAAAGCTGTGAGTTATTTTCAAAGGTCGGTTTTTAATGTTCAGTCTCATCTAAATACCTCCTAATTTCCTAATCCTCAATATCTATGTCAATTTCTTCTTCTAATTGCTTTTCGCGAAGATAAATCATCTCTGCAAGTTTAAGAGCTTCGATTCCCAGTTGAGTAATTAAATAACGTCCTCTAATAGCTTCACGAGTAATGAACCCTTCATTTTGCAGAATGTCTGTGTGGTGTTTGAAAGTTCCTCCACGTAATCCTGTATCTTCAGAAAGTTCCTTTTGATATTGGGGAGAAGCTTCTAGAATCTTCAATAACTTAAGTCGGTTCTTGTCACCTAAAGCCGAGAGTAATTCTGCTGCATTTTCGTAAAACTTCTCAAGTGCATCAATGTCTACTCTCCCATTAGGGTGAATCAGACTTGTTTCATCTGCTTTGTCTCCAATACTTAAAACCCTTCTAACACCCTTTTTTCCTTCACCAACTGCTGAACGAAGAGATGCTTCCAAATTCTTTCCAACAGAGTTAACAACTTTAGCAACATACTCTGTTATGGTACCATCTGAGTCATAGTCCTTGGATCCTATAACCACTCTGGGACCATGACCTCTTTTTTGAGCAGCACGTATCTTGCCTGCTCTTCTTTGAAGTCTAGCAAATTCTCTTCTAGTTTGAGCAACTTCAGATCGGGTTCTACTTAGATGAGACATAGAATCCATGAGCTCTTTTTCTGCTTCGTTGAGTTCTCTCTCGGTTTCTACTTGCTTCTCGATATCCTTATCTCTATATGCATGTTCTAAACGACGTTGGATGGAAGAAACACCTCTTCTAGCTTCATCAACACCTCTTCGAGATTCATCAACTTCTCGTTGAGCTTCAGCAATACTTGTGCGTGCTTCGTCAACATCGTGTTTCATCTCTGCATAATCTTCATCCGATAGTTCTACAGCTTTAGTAATTTTTTCAGTTTCTTTCTCCAAAAATTTATGCAAATCTTTAGAAATTTTTTCTGAAACCTTCTTAGCTGTTTTTATTCCCTCTTCTGAAGCCTTCTCAACTTTTTTCATAATAGTTTTCATTTTATCCTTGAACTCATCAGAGTCCCAATCAAAATCGAAATTAAATTTGAAATCATCTTCTGAGAAAATAGGCTTGGCAGGTTTGAGTGGTTTTGGAGGTCTAGGTTTAACTACAGGTCTAGGTGGTCTAGGAGGTTTGGGGTCTCTTACATGTCTGTGTTCCTCCCTCTC
>JAGLOH010000525.1 GCA_023139025.1 Candidatus Heimdallarchaeota archaeon
ATCTATAGCTTTTTTGAGAACTTGAGCTAAATGCTTCAAATCACCAGAAAAACCTCTAGCTACGAAAGTAGCTCCAGCTGAAATCGCTACAGTTAAAGGATTAAGTGGATTTTCAATAGATCCTCGAGGAGTTGTTCTGGTGTAGGTTCCAACAGGTGTTGTAGCACTAGCTTGTCCAGTAGTCAGACCGTAAACAAAGTTATTTGAAACAATAGTAATAATATCAACATTACGTCTGCAGGCGTGAAGGAAGTGATTGCCACCTATTCCATAAATATCACCGTCTCCAGCATAAACTAAGACAGTTAATTCAGGATTAGCCAGACGAATTCCAGTCGCTGCTGGAATCCCTCTTCCATGTACTGTTTGGAGGCCATACACATCTAAGAAATTGGGCATGTGAGAAGAACAACCAATTCCACTTACAAGTACTACTTCCTCTTTGGGAATTTCAAGCTCAACTAATGCTTGTCTAATTGCTCTCCATTGAGAGAAATTTCCACAACCAGGACACCATGTTGGGAAAAATCCACTCTCATAATCTTTAATTGTTAAATTGAATTCCTTACTCATTCTTAACCACCTCTTTGACTTTCGCAACTATTTGTGACGTTACGATTGGTTCGCCATCCCACCTGAGCAGTTTATGTTCTATACATACTCCTGTTTTCATTCTAATATAATCTCTCAGCTGTCCAGTATAGTTCTGTTCAACACATAAGGTTGTTTTTGCTTCTTGAAGAATCTTTGTTACAACTTCTTCATGAAATGGATTAAGATATTTTAGATGGAGATGATTTGCAGTAATTCCTTTTTCTTCTAGATGCAAAACTGCTTCTCGAACTATATTAATTGTTGACCCCCAAGAAACAATTGTAATTTCAGCATTTTCGGGTCCTTCCAACTTAGGTTTTTCTAGTTCTTGAATTAAATAATCTAGTTTCTTCATCCTCTTTTCGACCATTTTAACCCTTATTGGCAGAGTATCAGGCAACCCCGCTAATGTAGATGCAAGTGAAGTTCCTTCCTCATTTCTTTCACTTGAACCAGTGAAAAACATACCATTCTTTGTTCCAGGTATTGTTCTTTTAGAAATACCTGTTTCCGTTATCTCGTATCTACGGTAATTTTCATCAGGATTTTCTAGGATGTTGAATCTCATATTATTACGTTTCATATTCAGTTTTCTGACAGTAGCATTCATTTCAGATAGATATAAATCAAGTAAAACAATAACAACAACTTGGTATTTCTCAGCTATTTCCACTGCTTCCACTCCAACATTGAATGAATCCTCAACAGTACTTGGAGCTATTATTACTTTAGGAAATTCTCCTTGACTTGCCCCATATACTTGAAATAGATCGGCTTGTTCAGTTTTTGTTGCCATCCCAGTTGATGGTCCAGCTCTTTGTGAGTTTATCACTACAAGTGGTATTTCTTCAATAC
>JAGLOH010000526.1 GCA_023139025.1 Candidatus Heimdallarchaeota archaeon
AGCCACCTTTGGAGTCAGTTTGTCCAGAAAGATCAGTTCTCTTTCTTGCAGATCATCCAGTATTCCTCTATAGATTGTTCTAGCTTTCATTGAATATCCCAGTAGTGTGGATAACTGGGTTGCAGTTATGGCTTTTGGGTAGAGATGAGCCAGTATCAGCACTGCTCTTATTTTATTTGCTCCTAGAGTACTCAGTAATAGGAGTAATTCGTAATCATTTTTCTCTACTTCAGAATCCATCGGAATATCTAATGAAGGACCCTATATAAAATTTCTATCACAAACATATAGTGTTTATTGTGTCCTTAACTACACAAAATAACGTTTGGAGACGTTAAGATTAAAAATTAGCCGGTTTTGCAGCTTCTCTAAAAATCTTGGTGTTTAAATACTTATTTCTTGCTTATCTATTGTTGATATGCTCCACATATCATAACTAGCACTTGCTAGTTTTTAACCACCAGCAGAGCTTATGGAAGGGTTCCCCACCCTTCCCAACTCCTTTTCCTTTCTAGTTTAACCTACACTAAATTTATATGAAGGCACGTTATTATCTATGCGTGGCCTCTAGTCTTGGAGAATTATGGATTAAACTCGTTCAAATGGGTATAATCTCTTTAATTCTAGGTTATTTCATGTATAGAAGATATAGAGATAAAATTACTGGTTTTACTTGGTTTATTTGGTTATTTGGACTTGTAATCTTACAAGGTATTTTTGAGATAATTATTTTCATTCTTTGGTATGGTTATGGTTATCTAGATTATACTGATATTGTTAATGCAAGTTCCTTTTTCGAGATTCATATGATTCCTTCAGCAATTGCTTTATTCGTTCTGTTTTTCTATTTGGAATTCATGCGCCATGAAAAACCGAATACATTCATGTTAGCTACAGCTTCAACACTACTTGGGAGTTATCTTATCGTGCTTATTCTTGAACTTGTTTTCAAACTGGAGTATGGTTTGATTAATCCGGAATATAGAGTATCAAGAATTATCCTTAATATTTTCCAGGCTTTTGTTTTAGGTGAAGCATTTTATGTTTATATACAAGATACAATACGTGCAGAATATAAGAAACTCAAACGTATTAGTTTCATCATTGCTACTGCTACAGGAATTGGTTTTATTGCAGCCTTTCTAAAGATCTTTGAGCGATGGACACAAAATTTCTTTCAAGTTTATGGAGCTATCCCTTTCAGCTTGACTTTTGGAATTTTAGCTTTAGCTTTCATCTTCAACCCTTTCTATGTTTATCTCTTACCTGCTAAAATTAACAAAATACTCATCTTCAATGATGCTGGTCTTTTACTTTATTCTGTAAGTATAGGAACTAAAGAAAGTGTAAAAGCTTATCAAGACATTCTTGTCACTGGTACAATCACCGCTTTGAAATTGCTTATTTCAGAAACAACAGGTGCTAAAACGGACTTAAGAAAAGTTA
>JAGLOH010000527.1 GCA_023139025.1 Candidatus Heimdallarchaeota archaeon
TATTGGATGTTTTGGAAAAAACAAAATAAAATCGAAAAACCTAGAAGATATAGCTTTTACTCATTTCTTGAATTTATTAGGAAAATGGGTGTAGACCCTCTTAGTTTTCAAGATTTCGTCAATACAACTAAAAAGTTATTTCCAAATATGAAACTCTCAGAAAGGGAAATAGAGATTGGCAATGAAATTGAAAGATTTATCAAAAATATACAAGAAAGACCCCAGTATATAGAAGAGTTTTCAAGCTCAATTACTCCTGATACGATGATGTATCTAGATTTCTATGTAGATCTTGAATTGATAAATAATCTAGCTTATTTCTCTGTAAAGAATATTAGTAAACAAATCAATTTAGAAAAGAAAACTTCTCTCGCTAATTTCCAGAAAATAATTGAGAAGGAATATGCCTCGAGAAAGATGAGAACTGTACCAACAGTCATAGATCCTGTTCTGGAACCCCATCTAGCAAAATTTGATGCAAAAGCTGTTTCAATGGAAAAGCTTGCAGCACTACCAAAAGAACAAATGAAAGAATACGCCTCTATTAAGGCTTATTCAAGTCCAAAAAACGCTCAAAAAATACATATCAGTTTTCTTGGTGGAGGTAATATTGGAAACATGGGGATTTTAGTTCAACATGACAATAATGCAATTTTACTTGATTTCGGGATGAGTGTTGCTAATTATTCTATTCCTAGATGGCATCCTTCGCTCAAATATGTAAAAGCTGTTCTGGTAACTCATGCTCATTTGGATCACACAGGAGCTTTACCTTACCTCATCAGACCTGAAAACGGGAAAAGGTGGTATGCAACTCAGACTACTAAAATGTTAGCTGAAAAACTACTCTTCTCAACCTCTTCTATTTTACGTTCAAAGGGCATAACCAAGAAGAATGCTTCCCCATTTCAGAGAGTTTTTCTAAACAACTCGAATCTTATTAACCTCTTTAACGAATTTAATCCTCTAAAGATTAACGAGACGGTAGAAGTAAGTCCAGGTTTTAATGTAACCCCATATTCAGCTTCTCACCTTTATGGAAGTGTAAGTTACAAAATAGATGTTTTTGGAACAACAATTCTATTTACAGGAGATTTTTCAGCTGATGAAAGTGAATTATTCTCTGGAGCAAAACTTCCAACAGATTGTGATGTAACTATCTTTGATGGTACTTACTATAATAGAGAAACAGTGGAAGAAGATCCAAATACAGTGATTTTACGAGCAGCGGAAACATGCGACCGCTTAATTATACCTGCTTTCTCCGTTGGTAGAACTCAAGAAATGATTAAGAGATTAGAGAGATTAAGAGTATCTACTAAAAGAAGAGTTATGACTACTGGTCTTGCAGCTGATGTTTCAAAATCCATGGGTTTAAGAGCTAAATTTGACATAGTCAAAAACCTTTCAGCTGATAATTTTGAAAATAGTGATATTGTTG
>JAGLOH010000528.1 GCA_023139025.1 Candidatus Heimdallarchaeota archaeon
TTTAATGTAGATAACACTGCTCCTACCATTAGTAATTTACAAACATATAACGATAGCAGATTCATGAGTCACGAGAATTTTAAAATATTTATTACTGATAATTATGCTGATAATTTGACTGAATTAATAGTTGAATATTCACTAGATGAGAAAATTTACCAGAACTTAGCATATAATTTTATTTTCTCTCTCTTACCATATGAGGATGATGATTATACTTTAGACATAGCAGCTCGAGATTTAGCTGGAAACATTATTGTTCAGAGAATATGGCTTACCATTGATTCAACTGAACCAGATTTAATCATCGTTATTCCCGAATTGGTAGATTCTATTTCAGTTGATGGAAATTTGTTTGTTCCAGCTGATGCTTTGGTTCAAGTAACTATAACTGATGATGATGAAACAACTTACAGTTATTATAAAATTAATAGTGGACCAAAAATTCCCTTCACTGACAGTTTCATTTTGAGTTTCTCTTATGGACCATTAATTTTAAGAATTTATGCTAATGACACATTGGGAAATGAAAGGTCTATATCTTACAACTTAGTACTTGACAGCCTAGCTCCTAATGTTATACAAACCTTCCCTACTACTATCTTTAATATTAGTGATTTCTCAGATCTTGAATTTGATATAGAAGATTTTACATTAAAAAACATTGAATCTGTGATTTATCACTGGGATGATGCAGTTGGTTTAGGTGATTTTGATGTCAATGATGTAGATCCCTATCTTGATGGACATTTTCGATTAGAACTCGGTACTTCAGCTAGAGTACTTTACTCATTTTACGAATATACTTTAGCTAATCTTACTATATTCGCAGTAGATTTTCTTGGTAATAATAAGACCTATGTGTTTAACTATGAAATTGATATCACCCCTCCTAATGCTTCTTTAGAATACTTCAATCTTACATGGATTCCAATGGTAGAAAAAAATGACCCTGCATATGAAATAGCTGGTGGTTCAAAGATAAGATATGATAACTCAACAGCTGATGATCAACTTCTCATTAGATACCAATGGGAGATTAATACTGAATTACAAGGCTGGGAGGAACTAGATTTAATGTTAAATCCTGAGTTTGAATTAGGAAAAGTAGATGGTAATCATACATTGATTTTTGAGATTCAAGATAATACAGGTCAAGGGAGAACACCCAATATCAAAATAGCCACATTTAACTTCTATGTAGATGATATGCTGATAGATTTTCTATATCCCATTGAATTTACAGATGACTTCCACTATAAGATGGATTACAATGACACTTTTACCTATCAAGTAAACATCACAGATGCAGTTGATAACGAACCTATTCCTGGTCTTGTGTATGAAATCTTCTCTGATAATGTGTTAAATCTCTCAATTATTGTAACTAACATTAATATAACAATCTATGAAATTACAATTCACGCTACAAACGTT
>JAGLOH010000529.1 GCA_023139025.1 Candidatus Heimdallarchaeota archaeon
TTAATGCACTATTTGGAACGAATGTAAATCTTTTGACACAACCTTATGTAGCTTTATTCATCGCATGCTTTGTAGAAGTCTGGGATTCAATCCCCCTGATAACAACATTATTTCTGGCGGGTTTGAGTAGTATTCCCAGAGAATTAAATGATATGGCGGATATTGATCAGATTCGGGAAAGAACTAAAATAAGAAAAATCGTAATTCCTTTAATCAAACCTATTATTCTCCCAGCAATAATATTAGAAATTATCAAAACTTTTGGTAGCTTTAATGTAGCATTTTTACTAACGAACGGATATCCACTTCTATCATATGGGTCAAACGAAGCCGGAATCATAGGTGCCACGGATCTCTTTAGCACGTTTACATTTTACATGTTCTATCAACAAAGAGAGATTGGAATAGCAGCTGCATACTCTACAATCATGAGTCTTCTGACATTGTTTTTTGTTTTGATATGGGTGAAGATGTCAAAGGGTACAAAAAGTTCTTACATACCATCTAGTCAGAAAAAAACTTCTACCAATAAATATGTTTTACCAATTCTTTTCCTATTCCAATCAGCAGGGTATTTAGCTTCAAGTTTAACGGGATTCAGATATTTTGGTATTTATTGGAATGATGCACTAAGTTATGTCCTTGCGGGTTTCTATCTGATATCAGCAATTTTGATACTTTCAAAAAAGAACATTTCAATCAAGTGGTTCAAAGTGTTGCTTATTGTAGATATAACCCTTTCATTATCACAATTCTTTTTCTATCAGATGTGGTATGCTTTGAATTGGAATATCTTCATTATTGTTCTAGAGTTTTTTATAGTTTCAAATATACGAAAAAATAATTCAGAAGAAGTAGAATTCAAACCAAGAGAAAAAATAATATTCTGGTTCAAACAAATAAAAGGAAGTGTTAGGATTTTTCTTCAAAAGCTTGATTCTAGAATAGTTAATTTGAATTCAATTCACGGCATTCTGTTAATTCAGTTTACTACTATCTTAACGGCCAATATCCTGCTGAAATTGACTAATTGGCTTCCTTGGACTATTCTAGCACTATTGGGTATTTATTTACTGGCTAGTTTTGTCTCAGAATTCTTTGTGAAACTATCAATATTATTGCAGCCATTGCTTTGGACGGGAATAATTATAAATTGGAATCTAGTAGGTTGGGTCACAACTATCAGTTTATTATCATTCACGTTTATTCTAAATTATCTTAGAATTCACACCGAGTTTAATTTCAAACAGAACAAGCTCTTATCGAAAACGTATGAAATTGCAACCAAACCAAAAAACAGCATTTTCTTCTTACTCTTAGTTACAGCTGTGGCACTTATTCCATTTTGGAACATAATATGGATAGCTTTCTCGGGGGGCAATAGTTCGGTACCAACCTCGTTTTTCCCAGATAATCCTACTTTAGATAATTTT
>JAGLOH010000053.1 GCA_023139025.1 Candidatus Heimdallarchaeota archaeon
CTCTTATTTCTCCTGCTGTAATTCTTTCACATCTACAGATTATTGCTTCATCGGGAATTATATCTTGATACTGCTCTATTTCCTTAAGTTCATAGGTTCTAGGAATTTTGAACGAAACTGCTTCCAAAGCAACTTCTTTTGGTAGTTTAACTGTAACGAGTTGAGTCTTAGAATATTTTTTCAAAATTTTAACCTTTTCAACTTCATGGGTTCCCAGGTCCTCTCCATCTTCGTTAACCACCATTAGTTTATCCCCCTCCTCTACTTTTCCAACAAAGATTTCTGTTGGAATTGTTACTTCAGGATAATTTGAATCGTCTCTGTAATCTAGAAGAGTAACTGCTAACCCCGGACAAACTGCAACACATTGAGCACAGCCTATGCATTCAACTTCTTGTTCTTTCTGAAATTCTGGTAAGCCTAATATTCCACCTTCAGGAATAACAATTAGTTCTTTAGGACAAACTGAGGTACAGGGATTACATGGTATTTCTTGATTACAATGAAAAACAGGATAAATTCCTTCTTCTCGAATAGGTTTCTCTATTTTTACAACTGGGCCTGGATGGCTTTTTAAAATCTCAGCTTTTTCTTCCCATTCAGTTGGTACATCTTCTTTGGTAAGACCAAGAGATTGACCTATTTTCATACCTGCAATTTTACCGCTGAACATTGCAGAGGACGCTTCGGCAATTTCTAGAGCATCTCCTGCGGCCCACACATCCATACCAAATTCTTTTGCTTTCACGTAAAACTCATTTACAGGATCTAATCCAATTGCAATAAGAACTGTATCGACTTCGAATGTTCTTTCAGTTCCTTTTATTGGTTGAAATTTCTCATCTATTTGTGATATGGTAACAGCTTCAACATGATTTTTTCCATGTGTAGCTATAACTGTATGTCGAGTATAAATTGGAACATCTAACCTTCGTAGCTTATCTTCATGAACTTTGTATCCACCACACTTTGGAAGAGCTTCAACTAATCCTACTACCTCAATACCTGCTTGAATAGCATGATATCCAGCGATAATTCCAACATTCCCACCTCCTATGATGAAAATCTTTTCGCTTGATTTAACTAAATCGCGGTTCACTAAGGTTTGGAATGCTCCAGCTCCATAAACCCCTGGTAAAGTATTACCTGGAAAAGCAAGCATTTTTTCTCTCGCTCCAGTTGCAACCAAGAGTTTCTTAGGGTTAATATGAACATACTTATCGCCCTTAAGTACTCCAACTAATTTATCTGAAAAAACAGCTATACAAGGACTATCTAACCAAACTTCTATGTTCTCAAACTCTTTTATCTGTTCTTCGAGAATCTTAGCAATATCAATTCCTCGAGTCCCAGCGAATGAATCTTTGACAGACCCAAAAAACTTGTGGGTTTGAAGGAGAAGTTTACCACCAAGTCGATCTTTATCATCAATAAGAATGATTTTAGATTCAAGTTTAGCTAATGTCAAAGCTGCTTGTAATCCTGCTGGACCAGCTCCTATTATTAGCACATCAACATCAATAGTAGGAATTGGTTTGAAAATTACTTCTTCATCATCTTCAGGAAGAGGAGGATAATCTTCGATACTCTCAATTTTTTGGCCTTCTTTCAAAGGGGTCATACAAGATTTGAGAGCAATACCATCAACTAGAACTGTACACTGAGCGCATTGACCATTTGCACAAAAAATCCCTAAAGGTGCTTTATCTTCAGGATGTTTTCCAAAAATCTGAACTCCGTTTGCAATAAGAGCTGAAGATATCATTTCCCCCTTTTTACCAAACAACTTTTTGTCATCAAAAGTAAATTTTACCTGTACAAATTCTTCTTCTTGTAAAACGGGATGATTTCTGATTCTTTTTTGTTCATTGAAAAACATAATTCCACCTAAAGGAGCTCAAGTCAGATTTTTTCGAATTAATTATAAGTATTCAGACATGGACTTTATGTAAAGCTAATAATAAGACTTTCGCCTACGAATGAAGTATTTATACGTTTCAAGCGTTGCCAGAGGTATAGTCACAGCAACAAGAATAACCAACCAGTCAAGAATACCTAGGGGGAGAAATTCAGGTAGGAAGGGAAAGATTTTCGCAGCAAGTATCTGTAATGGTTTAATATACATTAGGAGAATATGCAGTATTGGAACGCTGAAAACCAGAATAAAAACTATCCATTTTCTATCTTCTTTGAATGAGCGAAAAATGGATTTATTCAATCTTCTTAGACTTAGAACTACAAGACTTTCAGTAATAACTAGTACTGTAACGAACATAGTTCTTGCTTTAGCATGTTCAAGTGTAATTGGAGAAGATAGAACAGATCCTGGTTCTCCAAAAAGAATTGGTATTATTCCAGTTTGGTTGAAACTTGAAATTGAAAGTAGATTAAAATAACCAAGTAAGTAAACCATTCCACCTGAAAAAGCAAGAGACAAGGCTAGAACAACAAGAGCAAAGACATATTTCTTATTGAAAATTTCTTCATCATCTCTGGGAGGATAATCCATAATCTCTTTGGTAATACTATCAAAGATGAAAGCTAATGGAGGGATTAAGTGAGCGGTTGAAAAGATGTATACTCTTTGAAAATCATTAACTAAATGGAAACCAGGAATAAAAGAACTAGCAAAATAAATGATTGCCTCAGCAATGTTGAGGGTGATATAAAAGAAAATCATAACGCGGATGCGGTTAAATAGACCACGACCCTCACGAATACCAAGAACAGTACTAGTGAAACTATCATCAGCAATAACAACGTCGGAGGCTTGTTTAGCAACCTCAGTTCCAGCAATACCCATACAGATTCCAACATCAGCATTAGTAAGAGCCAAAGCATCGTTAACACCATCCCCACACATTGCTATAATCTTGTTTTTACTTTGATATTTCTCTACTATTATTTGTTTATGTTGTGGTGATACTCTTGCGAAAATTCTTGCTTTGAAGAACTCTTCTTCTGTCAGATTTTTTATTTGATTTCCTTCTACTACTAGTTCATCTCCTTTTACTATCCCTACTTCTTTTGCTATTGCTTTTGCTGTTATTGGACTATCTCCTGTGATCATTATCGTTGTTATTCCTGCTTGATAGGAGTCTTCTACTGCCTCACCTACTCCATATCTTGGTGGATCTAGCATACATACGAATCCATTGTATATCAGCTCATTTTCTGCTTCTGCTCGATTATTTGTTATTACTGTATCCTTACTCATTGGTCGTAGACTTAGAGATATCACTCTATATCCTTGAGCTGCAAACTTACTTACATTTTCCATTATTTTCTCTTTGTCTTCCTTTGTAATTGCTCTATATTTTTCTGGTTTCCCTATGTGAGTGCATAATGGCAAAATTGTTTCACTTGCCCCCTTACAGAATAGTGTGTACCCTTCTTTGTCTTGGAATGTTTTACTCATTCTTTTCAGTATTGAATCAAAATTAAATTCTGATAGATATCCGTACTGTTTTCTTATCTCTTTTTCTACCATTCCCGATTTGTTGAATAGAGCCAAAAATGCCCCATCTGTTGGATCTCCTGTTGTTTTCCACGATATTTGGTGATGTGGTTCAAACACTTCCTCTACTATTAAGTGCGCATTATTGTTCAGTAATCCTCCAACTAGCAGATATTCTAGTGAAGAGTCTTCTGCAAATGGTTTCAATGAATCTGGCAAATGATATTCATCAATTGAATCTGGATACTCTTCCCCTAGAGGATATATTGCTCCTTTATTGCTATATCCAACACCTGAAACACCATAAAACTGCTCTGTATCCCAAATTCTTTGAATCGTCATCTGGTTTGAAGTTATTGTTCCTGTTTTATCTGTACACAGTATCGAGCTTCTACCTAATGTTTCTACAGCTGAAAGATTTCTTATTATCACTCTATCTTTTGCCATTGACAATACTCCTGTCAAAAGAATCAATGTTGTTAACAAAGGTATACTAATTGGCATAATTGACATAGATGTAGTAACTGTTATCACAACGTCTTCTAGGAAAACAACATCCCCTAGAGTACCATTAATTGAATGTATAATTGCTTTGTAAATAACAGAAACCACTAAGAATGTAACAACTGTTAATCCTAACCACTTCGCTAATCTGTTAACTTTGGATCTAATTGGTATCTCATTTGAACCTATTTCTTGTAGTTCAACAGATAATTTCCCTAATTCTGTAAAAATACCTGTGTTTACTACTATTGCAATTGCTCTTCCTACTTCTAGAAATGTTCCAGTGTAAAGCATATTGATTCTCTGTGAAATTGGTGTATCTTCTTCTAGACATTCTTGTGGAGTATTTGTTTTCTCTACTGCTACTGACTCCCCAGTGAGTGCACTCTCGTTTACTAAACAATTGCTTGCATAGACTATTCTTGCATCAGCTGGAATCCTGTCTCCTTGATCCAGCTCAATCAAATCTCCTGGAACTAGTAAGTCAGCTGTAATGCTCTCAGGAACTCCATCTCTTATTACTGTAGATGATGGTGCTGATAGCTTATGAAGCGCATCAAGTTTGAATTGAGCTCTTATTTGTTGGAAAATTGTAAATATGATATTTGCACCAATAATCAGCATCCAGAAACCTATTTGTCCCCAGACATCTGATGATGATTCTTTGAAAACAAAAGCTTTAATCAGTCCCAATATAACCATGATTAATGCAACTATAAGGTAAATATTGATGAGCCAATTAAGAAGTGGAGCAATATAAACATCCCATATGGAACCTTTTACCTTAGGGATAACGTTGGTTCCAAATAGTTCCAATCTCTGTTCTACGATTTCATGCTTGAGACCAAACTTTACATCAGTCTGTAAATCTTCTGTAATCTTCTTTATTGTAGCATTATGAGAACATAGCTCGATTTGGTCATCATAACTTCGTTTCTTTTTCCCCATCGTTTTCAACTGATACGCCAATTACAGATTACAATTACCTATCGAATTTAAAACTTTAATGGGAATATGATGTAATCGCATTCTTTATATTTTGAGTAAAGTTTAATAAAACTATCACAAAATGATTATTATAAGATAATCAAAATCAAAAACGCAAAACGAGAGATTACGATGAGTGAACAACCCACAGGTCCCCCAACTGGTCCCCCTAGTGGTCCTCCTAGAGGCCCCCCTAGAGGTCCTATGTTTATGAGGGATGAGTATCAAAATTTAATCGATGAATTTACAAAAGATGTTAAAGCTAAATTGAAGAATGATATTGAATGTCTTATACTGGTTGGCAGTGTTGTTACTAAAGAACATATTGCTGGAGAATCCGATTGTGATTTTCTTATTGTTCTAAAGGAAAAAGCTTCTGGAGATAATCTAGAAAAAACTATGATCAAGATAAGTGAAGTTGTTGCTAAGTATTTAGAAGACCCTCTATATAGTTCGCTCCTAGATGTCGAAGTTTTAACAAATACTGAAATTCCCAAAGACGGTGAAGGAACAGATTATCCTTGGACTAGAGTCTTAGTAGCTCAGATGGGTAAAACTCTGATCGGAAAAAATCCTTTTGAAAAAATCAAAATAAAAGATGAAGATATTAAATCATCTGCAAAAGAAATGGCAGCTATGTTTCTTGAACAAATGGTGGAAATTCCTAAACTTACTGAAGAGGAAGCTGACGAATATGATAAACTCTATCTTACAGTAGATGCTATTTTAGGCTGCGGTTGTGCTTATCTTTATTACAATGGTGAAAAAGAATTTTACAGAAGTTCTGCAATCATCTTATTTGAAGACAAATATCGAGATAAGATTAACATTGAACCAATTCAAACTAGTCACCGATTAAGACTAGCTGCAAAGACAGTTAACATAGATAAATTTGCAGCGAAAGCTACTAAATTCTGTAAAGAAGTAGTAAAGCAACTTTCCTAAGATGGGGATGAAAGATGTCAGGAAAAACCAGAATTGATGCACTTGTTGAAAAAGTTGAGAGTTCTTTAATTCTAATGACAGGAGAATCTGGAACTGCAAAAGAAGACCTTGCACAAAAATATATAGAAGATGGCATATCTAATGAAGATACAATTCTAGTAGTTCTTTTTGCTTCTTCAGCAACTGATTATATCAAAAAACTCAAATCAGGAATTGCTGGGTTAAAAACTCATATTGACACAGGCAGAATTCACTTTATTGATTCAATATCATACCGTTCTGTTCCAGAAATAAAACCAAAAAATACTTTTTTCTTAGATCATGCAAGCGATCTTTTGAATCTATCAGTCACAATTAATAATCTTGCTAGTAAAACAAAGAAGCTACGGATTGTTTTTGATCAATTAGCAATTCTTATGCTTTATAACTCTCCTATGCAGGTTTTGAATTTCTTACAAACATTAGCTGCTCGCATCAGATTAAGAGAACAGTCAGCATTGTTATTGCTTGATTCTGGAGTTATTGATGACCAAACAGAAAACACTCTTCATACAATTGTTGACATGGTTGTTGAAACTAAAAGAGAAGAAAAAGCAGAAGGTGTTCAACAACTAGTAAGAATCAAATTTGCTCAAGGTAGTTTTGAACCTAGATGGGTCCAAGTTTTGTAGATTCAGAATCTCTATTTCTTCTTAGATAATTTTCTTTTAGCTAACGATTTTATTATTTTTCCAAAGATTTTACTGTTACTCAAAGTTACAATTAATCTGTTTCTAAAACCTGGAACATAAATTGTTTTCTTCTTTGATAACGCTTCTAGAGATTTTTGTGCAACTTCATTTGAACTCATCCAGAATTTCTTAGGGACAGATGTTCTATCAAATCTCTCGAGTTCTTTTGTATCATGAAAACCAGATTCAGTCATCCCTGGACAAAGGGCTTGAATTTTGATATTTGTGTGTTTCAGCTCCTCTTGTAGTGCCTCAGATAAAGTTATCAAGAAAGCTTTAGTTGCTGTATAAGTGACATTACCATATTTTACAATCAATCCACTTATAGAAGAAACATTAATGATTGTCCCAGTATTTCTCTCAACCATTTGAGGGAGAACAGCTTTACATAGCTGAAAACTAGCAATATTATGCACATTGATCATATCTATTTGTTTTGTCAAATCATTTTCTATGAAGCTACCTGGAATCCCATATCCAGCATTGTTAACTAGAAAAAGTATTTTTTTGGTTTCTCTCAATTTCTCATAAACAGCATCAATTTCTTCAACTTTTGAAAGATCTGCTTTTATCGTTAGAACAGCAATTTCATGCTTCTTTTGTAATTCTACAGCTAACTCTTGAAGTTTGTTTTCTCTTCGAGCTATAATAATTAAATTGAATCCCATGACTGCGAATCCACGAGCAAAAGCTTCTCCAATTCCACTTGATGCCCCGGTTATAACAGCAAAAGGTTTTTCTTCTTCATTCATCAGATTTCACTTCTTGAATCGGTAATAACCCAACACAATTACAGTTACACTGAAAAAACTTATACCAATTATGAAAGCTGTTAATACCCATCCTTTTTCTTCTACAGCTTCAGGGTTCAGCAGAGAAAGAATATCATACTCAATCATATTAATGTAAGTATAAATATTGTTTATTCCTAAAAGAGGGGTTAATTTTGCTAATTCCGCGTTTGTATCTCGTGCAATCTGGATTATCAGCTTCTCTTCAATTTGAGGTTGTGTGATAATAATAGAAACATTTTCAGTAATCATCGTTTCAACAATTTCCTCTAAGTGTTGAGCTGATGGTTCAGATCCTTCATGTTCTTCAATAACACCCATTCTTTCAACACCTAATATATTCAGAAGGTAGAGAAAAGACGGATGATGTACAACTACTTTCAAGCCAATAGTTCGGTTGAAAGGAGTTTCTTGTATTCTCACTAATAAATCATCAAGTTCTGCTAGATAGCCATCTCTATTTGATTCATACTCCATTTGATGAGCTATATCAAGTAAAATGACTTCATCAGTAATGTTTTGAGTGAAAATTTTCACTAAATTTGGATCCATCCACAGATGAGGATTTGCATTTCCGGTAATGGGATCTACTTCCATCATATAGTCAGTAGCTAGATATAAGACATTCAAACTAGAATATTCACCAGCTTCTAAATTAATCCATGATTCAAGTCCAGGCAATCCAAAAATAATGAAAAGATCAGATTCTAAAATCATTTTTATAGCGCTAGGTAACAATTCAAAAGTATGAGGATCTTCGCCCCCAGTAACTACAGCAGCTGGAACAAACAAATCCTTACCTATTTCAGCTGCCCAGTCTGCAATTACTGACAAACTTGCAACTACTTTGATTTCACCTGTAGGTTCTTCAGAAAAGGAGTAATCTTCTCCTTGTTCAAAGTTTGTTGCAGATATAATAGAAGTTGTAACTAGGAAAATAAATAGCGAAGTGATAGAGAACACTCTTCTAAATTTCAGATTCATTCAAGCTACATTGCTAAGAACTTATTTATTATTTGTCGTTAAACCACAATGAACAAATAGTTAGAAAGAATAAGTTATTTCATGTCAGTTGTGAGTACATTTATTGACTCCTTCAAAGAATCACTTCTTCTCAAAACAATTGCTACACTTGTAGTTCTAGGAGGGCTGATAACTGTAGTTATAGTATTTATTGACAATTTTCTAATTAGAGCGTTAGGAACGGCGTTAATCATAGGAGTCCTAGGGGGAGTAATAGGAGTATTTGTGCTTCTAAAAGGAATGGTTTTCCTTGGGGAAGCAATAGCTCATTCAGCTTTTGCAGGAGCTGCATTAGGAATTCTTCTAGGAATTGATCCACTTATCACAATCATTGCATTTGGTTTGATTGCTTCGATGGGTGTAGGTTATGTAAATGAAAAGAAGATAATGAAAAGTGAAGTGATAATTGGAATAGTATTTACAAGTTTTATGGCATTAGCAATTCTGTTTATTGGCCTCATGCCCTTTTACTCGACAGATGTAAGGTCTATACTGTTTGGAAATATTTTCCTTGTTTCTATAGAAAATCTGATTATCTTATTCTTTGTCGCAGTTTCAGTTCTGCTAATAATTTTGGGCATAAAGAAAGAACTATACTTCATGACGTTTAATCAAGAAATGGCTGCTATTATTGGTATTCCAGTAAGATTTCTTAATTATCTATTTCTCGCTTTAATGGCTATCACAATTGATATTTCTCTAAAAGCTGTTGGAGCAATTTTAGTTTTTGCTATGATAATCACACCTGCTGCAGCTGCATATCAATGGACTTTCAAGTTAAAGAAAATGCTTGTTTTAGGAAGCCTTTTTGGTGTGTTATCTGGATTTCTAGGAGTAGCTATTTCCTATTTATGGGATTTACCATCAGGTTCAACTATTGTTGGAGTAGCAACATTAATTTTCATAGTCTCTTTTGCTTTCTCACCAAAAAGAAGAAAATCAGGAACAGGACATGTTGTAGCTGACTGTGATTATTGCTCAAAAACAATTTTAGGAAAACAATACTGTTTAGAGGATAATTGTTTAGCCAAAGCTATTCCTCACAAACATGATGAAAAGGGATTACTTATTTACAAAACTGATTTAGATAGTAAGAAAACTCCCACAAAACATGAACATGATTTTGGAGGGGAGGAGAAATGAGCTCTAGAACTTCACAAGATGTTGTTATTTGTTTAAAGGATGTCAATGTAGTATACGGTAATTTAGCAGCTTTATATGAAATAAATGTTGACATTTACAAAGGCGATTTTCTAGGTATTTGTGGACCTAATGGATCGGGAAAAACTACTCTGTTAAAAACAATTATGGGACTATTGAAACCTCTTACTGGTCAAGTAGCCTTGTTTGGTAACAAAGTTGGGGATAAAATTCCTAAAGAAACTAAATTTAAGTTTGGATATGTCCCACAGATATCAGACATTGATCGTAATTTCCCAGCTTTAGTTAGAGATGTTGTTGAGATGGGGAGGTATGCGAAAGCAGGTGTTGGTAAGTCTTC
>JAGLOH010000530.1 GCA_023139025.1 Candidatus Heimdallarchaeota archaeon
TTCTTATATTCCATTACACTTCAGGATGAAATCTTGCTCTTCAAAAGAATATAAATAGACTTCTTGCCTTTTTATCTTGATACAAATGGAACCACAAGAAATAGCAGAGAAGGTTCTTAACTTGATTAGGAATGGAAATCAAGCGGATATTTTACTCTTTTTTACAGAAATTTACGATAATGAGAGAGATGTACTTACAGCTCTTCTTAATGTCCAAAACCAACTCAGAAAACTAGGAGGAAACTGGCCTCCAGTAGGGAAGCAAATTGAAACAATGGATGAAATTATTCAGTTTTCACAAATTGCTATTGGCTATGCTCTAGAAAACGGAGATAAACTAACTGCTGGAAAGCTAAATCACAATGTTGCTTCTTGCTGTTTCCCAAATATGGACGATGGTGTAGATTCGAAATTCATTGAACCAGGTTATCAGGCTGCGTTGGCTGACTATAAGCTTAGACAAGACATTGGTGAAAAAGTTCCTTTGCTATGGGCAAAGTGCCTTTTAGGAGTAAGTGAATACATCAAAGGGGATGTTGAGGTTTCTATAAAAACATTAGAAGATACTTCCAAAATAGCTTTAGAAGAACCAGAAGATAAGGGATTAGCAGCTTGGGCAGATATGATGAAAATTAAGTTTCAACTTAAATCTGGTTACACTTCGAAAGAAAAAGCTACTAAGAAAATCAATAAAATTGAATCAGTTTTAACTAAGCTTGATGACAAATATGGTTTAGGTACTCTTAAAAAAATAAAAGAAATATAGAAAAAGAAGAGGAGATTAAGAACTAGTTTCTAGTTGTAGTTCGAGTTCGCGATCTATTTTTTCTTTGACATCTCCTATAATATAGTTTAGAACTTCATTAAAATCTACTTCAATTCTGAACAATCTTTTAAAAAATGGTAGAAGTGAATTAAGGTCTTTCCTCAGGATTCTATATGCTCTTGTTAATGGAATAAGAGGAGATCCGTATCCAACAGAATCTTTTAAGGCAAAGTTCTTTGATTGGAGAAAATCAATCACAAAAACTTGATCATCATACCAGAGAAGATTGTGTTCACTGAAATCCCCATGAACATATCTTGCTTGAAACATATTGCAAAGTATGTCTACACATTGTTCTAGTATTTCAGATGGATCCTCAAAAAAATTTTTACTTAAATCTCTTAAAAGGGGAGCGGGACCATTTTCATCTCCAATAAGCTCCATCGAGTAGCTAAAACCTGCATATTTGAATGGTTGAGGAACAGGAAGTTTAGCTTTGAAAAGATCTAAATTCTTATAATATTCGAGTTTAGCAAATTGTGCTACCACTTCATATGGAGAAGTACGATAAGTTCCATGTATGGCCCCTCTATGTGTGGTTTTATAGAGTTTGTAACTCTTTACAGCGATGTTACGCTCATATTTGTCTATACCCCAACAAA
>JAGLOH010000531.1 GCA_023139025.1 Candidatus Heimdallarchaeota archaeon
TTTCATGTCAAAAAGCTAAAACTGTTGATAAAATCATCTCTTGGTCTGAAAATCGACCAATAATGATGGGTTACAAAATAGATGGTTTATCTTTGAAAATAATTTACCAAGATTCTAAGCTGATTCAAGCTGCTACTAGAGGTTCAGGTACTCTAGGTGACGATGTAACCTTAAATGTACTGAAAATTCAAGCGATTCCTAAAACTATACCATTTGAAGAAAGAGTAGAAATTCGAGGAGAGCTCTATATGCGAATCTCTGAATTTAACAGGATAAATGATTCCTTACCTGAAGGAGAAAAGTACAGTAACCCTAGAAATCTCGCAGCTGGAACTGCTAAACAAAAAGATGCACGCATGATGGAAGGACGGACACTTAATTTCATGGCATTTGAGCTTCTGGGATGGAATGACCGAGTAACCACTGAAGACAAAGCTTCAACCTTGAAAACCTGGGGATTTGAAACTTCTGACTTCCTTACTATTGATTCACCGAATTACGAGGAAATATCTAAACATTTCAAAAGAGTGGAGAATGTAAGAGATAGTCTAGACTTTGAAATTGATGGAGTTGTTTTCAAATACAACTTAGCTTCAGATAGAGAAGAAGTTGGAGCAACAGATCATCATCCCCGATGGCAAATTGCATTGAAATTCGAAAGCAAAGGAAAATCAACTAAACTTATGGATATTACCTGGCAAGTAGGTAGAACCTCTGTTCTGACTCCTGTTGCTGAACTGGAACCTGTTGAGGTTTCTGGTGCAATAATTAGTAGAGCTACTATGCACAATGCTGATTTTCTCTTGAATCTAAACGCGAAACCAGGAGATTATGTTTACGTTGAAAGATCCGGAGAGGTAATTCCAAAAATTGTTCGTGTTACTGAGAAGAATTCTACAGGAAAGGTAAATCTACCAGAGTATTGTCCTTCCTGTGGTGCTAAAACTGCGAGATCAGGAGTACATATTCTCTGTACAGGAGATTCATGTAGAGACAGAGATATCCAGCAAATTCGTTCTTGGATAAGAAAAACAGATATAGATGGAATCGGTGGAAAGAGTTTAGAGAAGCTTTATGATAGTGGTTTGGTAAAACACTATTCAGATCTTTATGTTTTAACTGAAGAGCAATTGATGGGGCTCTTAGGGAGAAACGGAGTTAAAATTCTAGCTTCAATTAACAGTACTAGAGAATTGCCATTTAGAAAATTCCTAGCAGCAATGGGAATAGATAAACTAGGAAGTACAATGGGTAAGAAATTAGCTAATTCTTTTGGAAGTTTTGATGAATTAAGAGATGCTTCTATTGAGAAACTAATGTAATTAGATGGAATTTCACATATCACAGCTAAATTTATCCATGATGGAATCAGAGAAACTGAAAGATATGACAACTTATTCAAGAATGGAATCAAAATCATTTATCCTG
>JAGLOH010000532.1 GCA_023139025.1 Candidatus Heimdallarchaeota archaeon
TTACATTCGTTCCAAATAGTGCATTAAAAAAGGATATACTACCTGTACCGTGGAAGAATGTTCTCCAAGATAAGATTTTGATGTATGATGGGATTGCCCAAGGTAGATATAAGAACAGGTACCATAATTTCTTCCTTTTTACCTTGTATTGAATAATATACGCTAAGATAAAACCTAGAACTATTTTTACAAAAATAATCAAGGTACTCCAAACTAGAGTAGTTGTGAAAGCTATAGGTAGTTGAGGGTTTTCAGTAATATGTGCATAATTATTGAATCCGGTAAAAACAGGTTGTTCTCCTCTTATAAGGTTGTAAGAGGTAAAAGATAGAAATATACCATATAAAATCGGATAAACTTCCAATAAAACCAGAGCCAATAAAGCTGGGAAGATGAATATATATGCAGTTTTATTGAACGGAACATCCCTCCTTGCAAAAAAGATGAAGATTGCAACAAATAAAATGACAATAACTAGTAGTGATAGAGAAGTAGCCAACTTTGAGTAATGTAATTGATCCTCCTGACTTTGGAGAGTCTCAACTTGTTCTGATTCCCAATAAAGTTCTTCACTCACTTGTTGAATGATTTGCATATCTGTATAGTCTACGAAAGTTGCATTAACGAGATATATTGAGAATTGGTATAATTGCGATGGTAAAAGTCCTGTAATTCTTGCGTGAATCGCATCTGATTCATTACTAACAATGTAGACCGTGAAATTCAATGTAATCTTCTTTTGTGCAAGAAAATTTGAGTCAGATATGGTATAATTCACCGGAGAGAAATAGTTTTCTTCTCTTTCTACACTTTGATTCAGAAAAATAAAAGACCATGTATGATTAAAGCCTGTTTCATTTCTATAATCAATTCTAAATCCATTAAAAAGGGAATTATCTGGAACTGACCAATTGAGTAGAACATACCTATCTTGGATATCAGCAATAGACACATTATCGCTTTGAGCTCTAATCTTGTTTGATGAGGGAGATAGGGAGAAAAGAAGAATTCCAATTAAGATTATAGCTGTAAGTAAGCTGATTTTGAAATTCTTTGTTAGTTTAATTTTCCTCATTAAGCTCACCTATTAGCGTCTATACCTGCTTGAGCATCATCAAGAGAACTTTGAATGTTTTCGTGATTTAACAATATGAACTGTAATGCTGCTCTCATAAAATCAGAATAAAAATTGTAAATGGGATCCATAGGATAATATTGACTATTTTCAATTTGTTTAATTTGAGTTAAAATTAATGGCTCATTTTGAACAGTTGGAGAATATATTGTTTCAATTAAAGTAGGAACCTTGTATTCAATTGAAACCAGCTCTTTTTGAACTTCATCTGATGTTAAGAATAAAAGAATATCATAACAAATATCCGGATAGAGTGTATCCTTTGACATTCCCCATCCTTTAATTTCAACCA
>JAGLOH010000533.1 GCA_023139025.1 Candidatus Heimdallarchaeota archaeon
GTCGATTGCGCCTTTACCATACCAGCCATCATATCTTTCCATTACAGTTACAGAGTTTTTGATGGAGTAGTCTAAACTAAATTTACCACAACCAAAAGCTGAGGTACTGAAAGCTACCCATTGATCTGTTAAGATTATATTGGCGTATAAACCGGTTGTTTCAACACCACCTACTGTGTAAGTAACGGTTGGATCTGTGGAGTTCAAGAAGAACTCAGGTAAGACATTCCATGGGAGCATAGCCCACATGTCAGCAAATGGTTCGATTTCTACAGAATCTGGGTCACCATCTATATGGACATGGAAGGATAACTCATCAACTGGATCGACATATATGTCAGATATCCACTCATGATAGCTTGTACTTTCACTTACTACATCATTAGCCCAAGCAACATATGTGAAAACTGCATCTTTAGCAGTAACCTGTTGGTTAGTTCCATCACTGTATTCTCCATTCTTCAAACCGAGCATTAATTCACCAGTTGGAACGTCTGTTAATGGAACAGAATTTGCATCTCTATCTGTAGAGTTGTAAGATGGGTTCCACCATATGTCATCCATCATCCAGAATTGGTAATGAGCCTCATCAATTTGTTACCAATCATATACGAGTCCTGTCTTCAAAGGAGCATAGTCTGGGTTCATTTGAACAATTGGTTCCATCATCAAACCTGTAATGAATGAACTGGAGGTATCATCTGTGAATAATGGATTTAGCTCTTTCCAATTTGCATCTGCTATGTTGAATTCGTCAAGACTGTCTTGTCCATCATGATAACCAGCATAGCTCATGTATGGTATAGAATCAGCAACTCCCCAACGGGATTCATAACCAAGTGTATTAGCCCATAGACCAACATATGATCTGGAAGAGTATAATGGTAGAATTGGTATAATTTTGTCCATCATTAACTGTTGCCAATCATAAAGTAATGCTTGTCTTTCTATTGGGTCTACTAGGGTTACGCTTAGATCTTGCATAATTTCGGATTCGTTACCATATGGTAAATCTGGACCTAGTCCGAATATGTTCAATGATCCTGCTTCCATCCAAACATCTCTTGCGCCTGGAGTAGCACCACCACCACCTAATGTGACGACACCTAGATCGTAGTTGTGTGTTAGAAATAGTGTTCCTAGGAATACTACCCATTCTTCTACTTTGACTTCTACTTCAATACCTATATCTCGCAAGTATTGTGCAATGTACAATCCATAATCTGGCCTTACTCCACCGCCATTTGTTTTGAATGTTAAATTTGCGATGGGTTCTTGCTGTGCTATGGTATTTGTATTAAATGCACTCATCACGATCAAGCTAGAGAGAATAAAAAGTGCGAAAATTATTGGTTTTTTCTTCATTTTAAGCTCACCTATTATTATTTTCTACGACGCACGAATAGTGCGGCTGCTAGCCCGAGTA
>JAGLOH010000534.1 GCA_023139025.1 Candidatus Heimdallarchaeota archaeon
ATAATTTTTGCAAGATAGTTCAAAGGAATATGCTGACTGTAAGCAATTTCCTTCATATTTAATGTGTCAACCGGCCTTCTACCCATAAAAGTAAGAGACCTTACGGCATAATCTAAAGTTCTGCTAACCTGCATAATTTAATACCTATTATGGATTATATGTATCTATAATATATAAGATGCCCCGGCATGTCCTAAAGTCAAGGTTTTTATTCTGTCTATAAATTTTATAGATGGCCTAATTTAACTAAACCATTTACAATTATTTTAAGGCTTTGCTCTATAGTCTCTGATGAGGTGTTTACTGTAATTTCTGGATTATCCGGTTTTTCATAGGGATCTGAAATTCCCGTGAAATTTTTTATTTCACCACTAAGCGCTTTTTTATAAAGTCCTTTTACATCCCTTTTTACACATTCATTTAAATCACAATCCACAAAGACTTCAATAAAATCTTGAATTTCCTGCCTTGCCTCTTGTCTTATTGATTTATAGGGCGATATAGCACATGTAACAGCAACAGCTCCACATCTGGTAATTATTTTTGCAACATAAGATATCCTTCTAATATTTTCATCTCTATCTTCTTTACTGAAACCTAATCCTTTGCTAAGATTCTGACGAATAATATCTGCATCAAGTCTCTCAACTTTGTAACCTCGTTTCTTTAACTCTTCAGCAAGAGCTTTGGAGATGGTTGTTTTACCTGAACCAGATAAACCAGTGAAGAGCATTGAAACACCCTTCTGTTGCTCATATCTTCTATTACCGTTTACAGAATCAATAAGAATCATTGCTACTTCGGGACGAGTAAATTCTCTTGGGAGCATCTCATTGTTCTGTAACATTTCTCTAACTTTAGTACCTGAAAGAAAAACATGAGCTTCTTTTGAGTGGGGACAAGTTCTCTGAGTTACCATCTGCTCACACAATTTACAGTAAAATGCATGCTCAAATTTTAACGGTGTAATAAGCAAATCAACTTTAGCAAACTGATCAAATATTAGTTGAGCGTCATAGGTTCCATAATATTTTCCAACGCCAGCATGATCTCGCCCGATAATCATGTGACTACAACCATAGTTTTGACGACTGATTGCGTGAAGAACTGCTTCTTTAGGTCCTGCATATCTCATGTTGGCTGGATAGACCCCTAAGAAAGTTCTGTCTTTAGGATAGTAACTGTTCAGAATAACATTGTATGTTTCCATTCTTACGTTAGATGGAATATCGTCACTTTTAGTAGCACCAACAAGAGGGTTGACAAACAGACCATCAACATATTCCATTGCAACTTTCTGCAGATGTTCATGTGCACGATGAATAGGATTTCTTGTTTGGAAAGCAACAACTGCTTTCCATCCTTTTTCTGTGAAGATCTTTCTAGTCATTTTTGGTGTAAATCTATACTCAAAGAATTCTGTATG